>JAZKFK010000346.1:0-3363 GCA_040386475.1 Pseudomonadota bacterium
CCGCCCGCTTTTGGTCCGGTGCCGGAAAGGCCGACCCCGCCGAAAGGCTGCACCCCGACCACCGCGCCGGTCATGGAGCGGTTGATGTATATGTTGCCTGCCGGCACTAGCGCCTGGATCTCCCGCGCAAAACGCTCGAGCCGACTGTGCACGCCCAGGGTCAGCCCGTAGCCGCACGCTGCCAGGCGAGCAGCATAGGTGGGCAAGTCTTCGGGGCGATAGCGGCACACATGCAGGATGGGGCCGAACACCTCACGCTTCAGGAAGTCTGGCACAGGGATCTCGGCTATGGTCGGCGCGAAGAAGTGTCCTGTCGTCGGGGTGCCCTCGTGTCGGGCAAGTATGGTGGCTTCTTTCTCAAGCCTGTGCACATGCGCTTCCAGCCCGGCCAGTGCATCAGCATCGATAATTGGGCCGATATCGACCGTGGGGTCCGCGGGGTCGCCGACCTTTAGCATGGCAAGCGCTCCCCGCAGGCACTGGATTATACCGTCGGCGCTCTCGTGCGGCAGAAACAGCAGGCGCAGGGCCGAGCACCGCTGGCCGGCTGAGCCAAAGGCGGAGACAAGCACGTCGTCGACGACCTGCTCGCGCAATGCCGTGTTATCGACAAACATGGCATTCAGGCCGCCCGTTTCAGCGATCAGCGGAATGATCGGCCGACGATTGCGCTCTGCAGCGTCGGCCAGGCTTCGGTTGATTGCCCAGGCAGTGTCTGTACCGCCGGTGAAGGCTACCCCGTCAATGCCGGAATTGGCCACGAAGGCTGCCCCGACGGTGGCGCCATCGCCGGGCAGCAAAGCCAACAAGCGCGGGTCAAGGCCAGCGCTTTGAAACAGGCGCACCGCTACCGTTGCGATCAGTGGCGTTTGCTCAGCAGGCTTCGCCACCACGGCGTTCCCGGCGGCAAGCGCGGCAGCGATCTGCCCCGTGAAGATCGCCAGCGGGAAATTCCACGGGCTGATACAGGCGAACACACCCCGTCCGAAAAGTTGCCACTGGTTGGTCTCGCCAACAGGACCGGTCAGGCTTTTTGGCGGCTCGAAGTCCCGTTCGGCCAGCATCGCATAGTAGCGGCAAAAATCAACGGCCTCGCGAACCTCTGCAACCGCGTCGTTGAAGGTCTTACCCGCTTCCAGAGCGAGCAGCGGCACCAGGCGGTCCATCTCGCCTTCAAGTGCATCACTCATCGCGCGAAGTACCGCCGCCCGCGCTGCGCCGCCAGCGCGATCCCATGCAGGCTGGGCCGCACGAGCCAGAGCAAGTGCTGCATCGACGTCCCCGGAACTGGCGGCAGCGACCTGACCGATGACCTGATCGAGCCGCCCAGGCGCGACGACGTCGGCCGCCCCGCCAGTGCCGGTTTTACCTCCGATGATCGGGCCCGCAGCCGGACGCTCGCCCGCCTGAACTGCGACTGCGCGGGCAAAAGCTGCACGCACTTCGGCCTGGCTGAGATCGCGCCCCAGCGGATTGATCCGGCCAGGCCCATAGATATCCCGTGGAGCAGGCAGCCGCGGGTGGCGATCAGGGCAGGCTTCGACCAGCGCGATGGGATCGCGGACCACGTCCACGGCAGGCACGGTCTCGTCCAGCAGGACATGAACGAAGGAACTGTTCGCCCCGTTTTCCAGCAGACGGCGCACCAGATAGGGCAGCAAGTCCTCATGCAACCCGACCGGGGCGTAGGCGCGCAGGGCAAGGGGACCGTAGTCGCTCACTGCTGCCTCATACAGCGCTTCGCCCATTCCATGCAGACGCTGGTGCTCAATCTCCACTCCCGCTTCCTGCGCCATGTGACGAACAGCCGCCAGCGTATTGGCATTGTGCGTGGCGAACTGCGGATAGAGATCGGGGGCAGCAGCGATCAGCGCCTTGGCACAGACCAGGTAGGACAGGTCGGTCGCGGCCTTGGTGGTAAACACCGGGTAATCGGGCATGCCCGAAATCTGCGCGCGCTTGATCTCGGTGTCCCAGTAAGCGCCCTTGACCAGCCGGATCATGATCCGTCTACCGGACCGACGGGCCAGATCCTGAAGGCCGGCGATCACGGCCAGGCTGCGTTTCTGGTAGGCTTGCACGACGACGCCCAGCCCGCGCCAGGCACCCAGCTCAGGCTCGGAGGCAAGCCGCTCCACCAGCTTCAGCGACAGCACCAGGCGATCGGCTTCTTCGGCGTCAATCGCAAAGTTCAGGTCGCGCCGTGCAGCAATGAGCGCAAGCGATTTGAGCCGCGGGTATAGTCCCGCCCAGACGCGTTCCTCCTGCGCAGCCTCGTAGCGCGGAAACAGCGCCGATAGCTTGACGGATACCCCATGACCGTGTTCGGGGCCCGCTCCTTTCGCAGCCTGGCCGACTGCCTCGATAGCGTCAGCATAGATGCCGGTGTACCGCTCGGCATCGGCATCTGTGCGCGCACCTTCGCCCAACATGTCAAACGAGCACAGCATCCCCTCGCGACTGGCACGATTCAATGCTTCGTCGATCGTCCGCCCGAGGACGAATTGTTCGCCCATGATCCGGACAGCGGCAGCGACAGCCTGACGAATGACCGGTTCGCCGACCTTCGCGGTCAGCGACTTGAGATAACTTCCGACGTCGCGTCTCGCCTCGTCGTCGACATCGACTAACCTGCCCGTGAGCATCAGGCCCCAGGTCGATGCGTTGACGAACAGACTATCGGATTTGCCGAGGTGCCTGGCCCAGTCTGCCATGGAGATCTTTTCCGCGATCAACCGGTCGCGGGTTTCGGCATCGGGCGTTCGCAGCAGGGCTTCGGCCAGGCACATCAGGGCCAGACCCTCCCGCGTCCCCAGCGAAAACTCCTTCAGGAAGCTTTCAACGACCCCCTGCTTGCGGGTTGAAGCGCGCGCGCCAGCAACCAGCTCCGCCGCCTGCTTCACGACCAATCGCCGAGCCTCTCCGGAAAGCGGATCACTCGTGAGCAGGACGGCAACGGCATCCGCCTCTCCTGCAAACTTGCCCGCGTCCAGCTGGTCCCACTTATCCAGCAGACTCATCTTGTTCGCCTTTCTGACAGCCGTCACGTCCAGAAAGCAGGATAGCTTCAATGCCGACAATTGTGCTTCATATTTCGGCGTTGCTTGAGTGCTTAGTCCTGGCATCCTTCACGCAAAATCTCGATTGCAGCTTTCGGCGGGAGGCAAGTCATCTTCACCTCCCGCCGACAGGGTTAATTGGCAGCGGTACTGCCTTCAGCAGCATAAAGCGCAGATCCGCTACCCTGCAGGGTACCTGCCGGATAAGCTACGTCTCGTCCGGCCTGTTCGACGACGACTTCGCTCACGGCGCCGCGGGAGTTCGCCACCACTTGGCTGACCTCACCGATCTTCTGACCACCAG
>JAZKFK010000347.1:0-4621 GCA_040386475.1 Pseudomonadota bacterium
ATTCGTTCTGCAGGACGGTGAAACGGGTCAGGCCCGCCGCGTCGGCAGCCGCGTTGTGGCTGGCGAGGCGGGCGGCATCGAAGTTGCTTGCGCCCAGTTCGTGCACCTTGCCAGCCTTCACCAGCGCATCGAAACCGGCGGCAACTTCTCCCTGCGGAAGCGACTGGTCATCGCGGTGCGCATAGTACAGGTCGACGTAATCGGTTTGCAGCCGATCGAGCGACTTCTCCAATTCCTCCGCCACCTTCGCCGGGGCCAGATCGCCCGGCTTGCCGAACATGCCGGTCTTGGTGTGGATGCGCATATCCGCCCGCACGCCGCGCGCGGCCAGCCATTGGCCGATCACCGCCTCGCTCTCGCCGCCAACGTGGCCGGGCACCCATACGGAGTAACCTTGCGCGGTATCGACCATGCGCCCGCCCGCTTCGTAGAACCGGTCAAGCACGGCAAAACTGGCATCCAGATCGGCGGTGAAGCCGAACACATTGCCGCCAAGGACCAGCGGAATCCCGGCGATCGACGGGTGGCCGGTCATGCAGTCTCGTCCCGGATGGCCAGCAGAGCCATGGCCGCCTCCGCCGCGCCCGCACCCTTGTTGCCTTGCGCGGGATCGGCGCGGACGATGGCCTGCGCTTCGTTCTCGGTGGTCAGGATGCCATTGCCCACAGGAATTCCGTCAAGCGTCAGGGCCATGATGCCACGCGCGCTTTCGCCCGCGACGATCTCGAAGTGATAGGTTTCGCCGCGGATCACCACGCCAATGGCCACGAAGGCATCGTAGAACGGGCTTTTGGCAGCGATGGCGCCGGGGATTTCCAGTGCGCCGGGCACGGTCAGCACGTCAACGTCATGCCCGGAGGCCTCCAGCGCGGTGCGGGCCCCGGCGATCAGCATGTCATTCAGGTGGGCGTAGAAGCGGGCTTCCACGATCAGGAACCGGGCCATTTACAAGCTTCCTTCGATGGGACGTTCGCCAACGATGGACAGGCCATAGCCTTCCAGCCCGACGAGTGCATGATGGGTATTGGTCAGCAGCACCATGTCGCGCACGCCGATTTCCGCCAGGATCTGCGCACCGACGCCGTAATCGCGCTGTTCGGATGGCATATCGGGCTGGCTATCGTTGGGGTGGTTTGGCGGACCAAGCCTGCGGATGGCTTGCGATGCGTAATCGGGTGAGGGACGGTTGATCAGCACCACCACGCCCGCACCGGCATCACCGATCATGCGCATGGCCCCTTCCAGCAAGCCGTTGCGGTCGGACTCCTGCGCGAAGATATCCTCGAACATGGCCAGCGCGTGCATCCGCACCAGCGTGGGCTTGGCCGGATCGATATGGCCTTTCACCAGCGCCATCGTCTCGTTGCGGGTGGCCTTGTTCCAGAAACTGATCGCTCGCCATTCGCCGCCCCAGCGGCTGCGGAAGCGGGCTTCGCTGCGCTGTTCCACCAGATGATCGTGCTGGCGGCGATAGGCGATCAGGTCACGGATGGTGCCGATCTTGAGGTTATGCTTGCGGCCGAACTGCACCAGGTCCTCGAACCGGGCCATCGATCCGTCCTCGTTCATGATCTCGCAGATCACGCCCGAGGGATTGAGGCCGGCGAGGCGCGAGATATCGACCGCTGCCTCGGTATGCCCGGCGCGGACCAGCACGCCGCCTTCGCGCGCTACCAGTGGGAATACGTGACCGGGGGTGACAATATCGTCGCTGGTCTTGCTGGCGTCGATCGCCACCGAAACGGTGCGCGCCCGGTCTGCGGCGCTGATCCCGGTGGTGACCCCCTCGCGCGCCTCGATCGCCACGGTGAAGGCGGTTTCGTGCCGGGTGCGGTTCTTGCGGCTCATCAGATCCAGCCCCAGAGCATCCACCCGCGCCTTGGTCAGCGCCAGGCAGATGAGGCCGCGACCATGGGTGGCCATGAAGTTGATGGCATCAGGCGTGGCCATTTGTGCAGGAACGATAAGGTCGCCCTCGTTCTCGCGGTCCTCGTCATCAACCAGGATGAACATCCGGCCATTGCGGGCTTCGTTGATGATCTCTTCGATGCCGACCAGAACCGGCCGGTCATCGTTCTCGGACAGGAAGCGATCAAGCTTGGCGATCGTTTCCGTGGTCGGGTTCCACTCAGGCAGCGCACAATCGCGCAACGTGTTGACATGCAGGCCCGAGCCGCGGGCAAGGCCGGTGCGGGTCATCTTGCCGTCCGCAACAAGCTGCCGGACGCGGGAAATGGTGTCTTCGATCATGAGAATCAATATATCACATTATAATGTGATGGCAAGCACCTAGCATCACATTCATTCCCCCTTGCGCCCTGTGCCGCGCCACCGCATGGAAGGCAGATGGAACACCGCGTGACCGATTCCGTGCAAGATCACGATGAGCTGCTAGGCGCATTTCGCGATGCCATGCGCCATGTCGCCGCCACCGTATACGCTGTAACCACGCGGCACGATGGCGCCCCGTTCGGCATCCTGGCCACCGCCGTCAGCTCGCTCAGCTTCGATCCGCCCTCACTACTGGTCTGCGTCAACCGCTCGGCCTCGCTTCATGCCCCGCTGGAGGAAAGCCAGCTGTTCGCCGTCAACGTGCTAGGCCTCGGCAACCGCGACGTGGCCGAGCACTTCATGAATCCCGCTGCGCCAGACAGGTTCTCGGTCGGCGAGTGGGAAGATGTGCTGGGCGTGCCGGTGCTGACCAGCGCGCAATCCAGCTTCGTGTGCCGCACGGCCAACTCGCACGTGTTCGGCACACACACGGTGTTTATCGGCGAGTTGTTGGCCGCGCACCACCGGCTGGATGCCACGCCGCTGACCTATTTTGACCGCCATTACATCGACATCAGCGAAGCCCCGCGACGCTAGTCTGCCACTGGAAACGGTGCGTCCCGCGCTTCCAGCAAATGCCCGGCCAGCGATGGCCCTGTCATTGGGGGTAGGGCAGCCCATGCCAGATGCGCGGTAATCTCCGCCTCCATCATCGCCGCCCGCTGGTGCCGCGAATGATAGGCGCCGCTGCGCAAGATGCCGCTGTCGGTCTGGGCACCCGCGTCTGACCGCCAGAACCTCGGGGCAATGACCGGATCATATCCGGCATTGGCCAGCAAATGGACCGAGAGCACATCCGCCTCCGCCTCCACCTGTCGCCGCAGCCGCCGGTTGCGCCCGAACTCGCCCAAGAAACCCGTCTCCACGCCCGCCGCCGACAACCGCCGCCGATGTTCCAGCACGGCATGGGCCAGTTCGTGCGCCACGATCACTGCCAAGTCATCATCGGACAACCGGGCCACCATCGCCTGGCTCACCTGGATCACCCGCCCGTCAGAACGGGCGAGGTTGCCGCCTTCGGTCAGCACTTCAACCAGCGCGCGACAGCCAGGCACGGCGTTAATCTCGACCGGAATATCCAATCCGCCACGTCGCACCGACAAGGCAAGCGGCTGCGCCGGGTCCTGCCCGGCCAACGCCTCGAACGCGGCATCGCGTCGGGGATGGCCGGGTTGAAGCGTGAGTTCGGCGACCGCTTGCCCGCCAATCGCCACTACCGCATCGTTGGCTAATAGCCCGGCTGCGGCAGCAGGAGACGCGGGCAGCACTTGTGCCACGGCCACTGGCCCATCCGCAAACCGGGCGGGCGAGGGCTGGCCGTATTGATCGGCGCTATGCAGGATCAGCCCGGTCAGCGGCATCACCTGGCGGCACAGCGCCACGTTGGCTCCCTGCAACCGCTCGGCTATTACGGCCAGCCGCCGGTCTGCCATGGCAAGCGGGCTGGCCTCCTGCGCGGCCAATGCCCCCAAGGGCAGGCAGGCGACCAATAATGTGACGACGGTACGCAATAGCATCTCTGTCTTGTGGGCATTGCCGCGCGCCCGATCAAGCGCCAGCATTGCGACATCCATACCTTGGTGGCCTTCTTTGGTGGCGCGTAAACCATTCTGCGCTATCAGGCGGGCGCGCAAACTCGGGGAGTGCAAATGCGGGTTCTGGTGACAGGTGCGGCAGGTTTTATCGGGTCTGCCGTGGCCGACGTGCTGCTGGCGCGGGGCGACGAGGTCCTGGGTATCGACAGCCTGAACGACTATTATCCGGTCGCCCTGAAGCAGGCGCGCCTGGACCGTGTCACCGCTGCAGCCGATGGCAGTTTCACGTTCAAGCAGGTGGATTTTGCCGATCATGTAGCGCTGGACGAAGCGCTGGCGGGCGAGGCCATCGATGGCATCGTCCACCTGGGCGCGCAGCCGGGTGTGCGCTATTCGATCGAGAACCCGCGTGCCTATGTGGCGGCCAACCTGTCGGGCCATCTCAACCTGCTGGAAGTCGCCCGCCAGCGGCAGGGCACGCACATGGTCTATGCCAGTTCGAGCTCGGTTTATGGCGGGGCAGAAAAAGTGCCGTTTGCGGTGGAGGACCGGGTGGATCATCCGCTGTCACTCTACGCCGCCACCAAGAAGGCGGACGAACTGATGAGCGAGACTTACGCCCATCTCTATCGTATCCCGTTGACTGGCCTGCGGTTCTTCACCGTCTATGGCCCTTGGGGCCGACCGGACATGATGGTGTGGATGTTCACCCAGAAGATCCTGGCCGGAGAGCCGATCCCGGTGTTCAACCACGG
>JAZKFK010000348.1:0-8105 GCA_040386475.1 Pseudomonadota bacterium
TGCTGCGCTGCCTGTCCCACGTGCAAAGCGTGGTTGAGCGGCGCAACACGATCCCGATCCTGTCGAATGTGCTGATCGAGGCATCGTCCGATGGGCTGGTGAAGATCATGGCGACCGACCTTGATATCCAGGTTGTCGAAAGCCTGGCCGCCAACCGCGTGGAAAGCGCCGGCTCGATCACCGTTTCCGCGCACCTGCTGTTCGACATTGCCCGCAAGTTGCAGGACGGCGCCGAGGTCAGCCTGGAAACCGCCGACAACCGCATGGTCGTCAAGGCGAACCGCAGCCGCTTCCAGCTGCCCACCTTGCCGCGTGATGATTTCCCGGTGATCGTGGAAGGTGACCTGCCCACCAGCTTCGAAGTGCCCGCCGCCACGCTGGCCGAATTGATCGATCGCACGCGCTTTGCCATCTCCACCGAGGAAACGCGCTATTATCTCAACGGCATCTTCCTGCACGTGGCGGATGAGGATGGCGGCGTGCTGAAGGCCGCGGCCACCGATGGCCACCGCCTGGCGCGCTTCACCATCCCGCGTCCCGCCGGGGCCGAAGGCATGCCCGACGTGATCGTGCCGCGCAAATGCGTGGCCGAGCTGCGCAAGCTGCTGGAAGAAGCGCTGGACGGCAACGTGCTGGTTGATCTGTCGCCTTCAAAGATCCGCTTCACCTTGGGCGGCGAGGGCGGGGTGGTGCTCACTTCCAAGCTGATCGACGGCACTTTCCCCGATTACAGCCGCGTGATCCCTACCGGTAACGACAAGCTGCTGAAGCTTGATCCCAAGAGCTTCTTTGCTGGCGTGGACCGCGTGGCGACCATTGCCACCGAGAAGACCCGTGCGGTGAAAATGGCGCTGGAAGCGGACAAGGTGACCATCTCTGTCACCAGCCCGGACAACGGCAACGCTTCTGAAGAACTGGCGGCCGACTATCGCAGCGAGCCGATGGAGATTGGCTTCAACGCCACCTACCTCAAGGACATCCTCGCCCAGATTGACAGCGATACGGTGGAACTGCACCTGGCCGACGCCGGCGCGCCGACGCTGATCCGCAAGGACGAGAAGAGCCCGGCCTTGTATGTGCTGATGCCGATGCGGGTGTGATGAGGCGGCTCAGGTAACGCCCAAGCTCAGGTTGATTGCTGACAGGAGCAGGCGCTTCTTCGCTTGAAGCAGCGCCTTCACCCCTTCGCCTTGATCATTGCTGCCACATCCACAAACTTCTCGCGCGGTGAACCATCGCGGGCGGCTTTTTCCTCGGCCTCCTCGATCTTTTTCCAATCGCGGAAGGTAACGACGTGTAACCCGCGCTGTTCGGCAATTGCATCAAAACCTTCGCGGCCACTCTTCCCGCCGTGCCCCAGTGCGCCCGAGGCCATGTCCTCGACCACCCGATCAATTACTGAATAGCCATCCGGGCGGTTGGTGCCGATCGTGCCGGACGGTCCCCGCCGTGCCCAGCCAACGCAGTAGAGGCCCGGCAGTATCCGGCCCTCGTCGTTGGCGAAGCGGCCGGCGCGTTCCTCGAACGGGACGCCGGGGATTTCTACCGTGCGGTAGCCGATGCAGGCGACAACCAGATCGGCGGGCAAGGTGGCGCGGCGGCCGGTCGCAACTGCCTTGCCTTTGACCACTTCGGTTTCCTCGATCACCACGCCGGTCACCCTGCCATCTTCGCCCAGCAGTTCCACTGGTTGCGCGCAGAAGGCGAATTCAATGGAGACGGGCTTTTCAGCGCGAATGTCCTCGGGGATGGCGGCGAACTGGCGCAGCAGGTTCACGCTTTTGCGCAGGCCCGGCTCCAGCAGCGCATCATCCGCTTCTGGTGGCAAGTCAGCGCGCGCGACGTGGGGGCTGGCACGGGAAAGTTCACCCAGTTCGCCCAGTTCCTTGGGCGTCATCATGATCTGGTGCGGCCCGCGCCGGCCCAGCAGCACAATCCGCTCCAGCTTCGATCCGCGCAGCAGGTCAAGCGCGTGGGTGACGATGTCGCTCCCGGCGAATTCCTCCGGCGTCTTGGCCAGGATGCGCGCCACATCCAGCGCCACGTTGCCCATGCCGATGACCACCGCGGTCTTGCCCGAAAGGTCTGGATCGAGCGCGGCGAATTGCGGATGGCCGTTGTACCAGCCGACGAACGCAGCCGATCCGAACACATTGCCCAGATCCTGGCCACTTATCCCCAGTTCCCGGTCCTTCGGCGCGCCAGTGGCCAGCACCACGGCATCGTACAGCTCACCCAGCTCGGCAATCGACACATCGCGGCCCACCATCACGTTGCCAACGAAGCGGACATTGTCAGTCAGGGCGACCTTTTCATACCGTTTGGCAACGCCCTTGATCGATTGGTGATCGGGCGCCACTCCCGTGCGGATTAGTCCGTAAGGGACTGGAAGTATGTCAAAAATATCTACCCGCACATCATCGCCCAAGGCCTTCTGGGCGGCTTCGGCGGTGTAGTATCCCGCCGGTCCCGAACCGATGATCGCAATATGCCGGATCGCCATGCGCATCCTCCGTGTGCTGGACGCCGAGTGTAGCCGGGTTGCGGGCCGGCTCAAGGGGCAGGTGCGCGCCGATCTCAGTGCGCTGGATTTCCTTGTAAATCGTGCACGAATTCGGGCGCCGGATTAACCGTTTTTCAAAGCCGCATGCCCCATGGCTATCCAATGGAGAATGCCCGGCAGACCCCTGCTTCCAGCACCGAGATCGCGCGCGCCCGTCCGGCGCCGCCGGCACTGGTGCGTCAGGAACCGGCTGCGACGCCCGTTTTGGCGGTTGCACCGGGTACTGAGGAGGCGGTCGATCGTCGCCAGGAGTCGCGCCGTGAGGTCTCGGCCAAGCGGGCGTTCGCCCCGCTCGACAGCGACGATTTGCTCAGCAGCAGCACCAACCAGCCGGTGCGCTGGCTAGCGGTTGCAGTTGCGATGGTGCTGTCTGTGGTATTGGCGGGCTTTATCACGCTATCGCATCCCGGCCTGGCAGGCTCGATCATGCTGCTTTTGAGCTTGTCGGCGGCCGTGCTGGTCTCTTGGCTCAAAGGCAATTTGGCGCTGGGCCAACCGGCGGCTCACATGGCGCTGGAGATCGCGCTGCTGATCATGCCGCTGGTGCTGTTCGGCACCGGTTTGTCGATGTGGGTGGCCAATGCGGGGCTGGACCCGGTAGCGGCCGTGGCGATGCGGGTTACCGTGGGCGCGGTCGCCGCTGCCTGCTTGCGCACCCGTCCGGCAATGATCGTCGCCAGCCAATGGGCGCTGTGGGTCAGCTTGGTGCTTATCGATCCCTCGGTGCTGACCGTGTGGGCGTTTGCGTTGTCGGGCCTCGTGATCGCCTATGTTGGCCGCAACGAGCAAGGTGAGCAGCGCCGCGAGGAGCAGATGCGCGCCGCGCAGGACCGGGCGCAAAGCCGCGCGCGCGACATTCTGTCCGATTACGAAGATACCGGCCAGGGCTGGTTCTGGGAAACCGATCGCCGTTCGCAATTGACCTATGTGTCCGAGACGGTCGCCAAGATGCTGGGCAAATCGGGCGACAGCTTGATCGGGCGCCCGCTGGTGCAACTGTTTGACCTGGCCGAAACCGGCGATGCCAGCGAACGCACGCTGATGTTCCACCTCTCCACCCGCTCGGCGTTCAAGGAACTGCCGGTGCGCGCCGCCGTCAGCGGCGATGACCGCTGGTGGTCGATCAGCGGGCGACCAATCTTTGACGGATACGATAACTTCGTCGGCTTTCGCGGATCCGGCACTGACCTGACCGAACGCAAGCGCAGCCAGGAGGAAGTTTCCCGCCTGGCCAATTTTGATTCTCTGACCGGGCTGGCCAACCGGCGCCAGATCAGCCGCGTGCTGGAGAAGATCCTGGCGGCCCAGCAAGTGGACAAGCGCTGCTGCGCGGTTTTCCTGCTCGATCTCGACCGTTTCAAGCACGTCAACGATACCATGGGCCACCCTGCGGGTGACGCCTTGCTGAAGCAAGTGGCGCAACGGCTGGAACGGACTGTCGGCAAGGTGGGACAAGTGGGCCGCCTGGGCGGTGACGAATTCAAGGTGGTGATCCCCGGACTGCACAAGAAGCAACTGCTGGCCGAACTGGCCGAAGCGGTGATCCACGCCTTGTCACAGCCCTATGCCATCGATGGTCAGCGGGTGGTGATCGGTGCGTCGGTGGGCATCGCCATGGCTCCGGACAACGGCGACAATGCGGATGACCTAGTGCGCAATGCCGACCTGGCGCTTTATGCCGCCAAGGATGGCGGGCGCGGGCGCTTGCATTTCTATGCGCAGGATCTGCACGCCGAGGCCGAAGCGCGCGCCCAGATGGAAGAGGAACTGCGCGACGCCATCACCAAGGGCGATCTCCAACTGTTCTATCAGCCGATCGTGTCCAGTGCGACCGAGGAGATCACCGGGTTCGAGGCGCTGCTGCGCTGGCATCACCCGGTCAAGGGCTGGGTGCCGCCCGATCGCTTCATCCAGATTGCCGAGGATACCGGGATCATCGCCCAACTGGGCGAATGGGCCTTGCGCACCGCCTGCAACGATCTTGCCGATATGCCCGGCAGCGTGCGCATGGCGGTCAATGTCTCACCGTTGCAGTTCTCCACCTCCCAATTGCCGGCTATCGTCACGCACGCTATCGCCCAGGCCGGCATCAAGCCTGACCAATTGGAGCTAGAGATCACTGAAAGCGTGTTCCTGTCCGATGACGCGGGCACCGATGCCATGTTCAAGGCGCTGAAGCGGGTGGGCGTGCGGCTGGTGCTGGATGATTTCGGCACGGGCTATTCCTCGCTCGGCTATCTCAAGACCGCGCCCTTCGATAAGATCAAGATCGACCAGAGCTTCGTGCGCGGCGCCACGCAGGAAGGCAGCCGCAACGGCGCCATCATCGCCTCGATCGCCAGCCTGGCGCACGCGCTGGGTATGGAAACGACAGCCGAAGGCGTCGAGACGCTCGACGAGTTGGACCTGGTGCGCTTGCACGGATGCAGCCACGTGCAGGGCTATATCTACGATCGCCCACTGGACGCCGCGACTGCCAAGGCGCGCCTTTCCACCGGTCTGATGGCCGTGGCGCGCGGTCCCAAGGCGGCGCGGGCGCCGCGTCAGATCATGCTGCGCAAGGTGGTGCTAGATCATGCGGGCAACATGTATGACGGGACGATCCGCAATATCTCGTCCACCGGGGCGATGATCGAGGGCTTGTGGCATGTTCCAGTGGGCACCGTGTTTTCCGTACAGTTGTCGCAAGGCTTCTCGGTCACCTGCACCACCTGCTGGAGCATGGATGACCGGATTGGGGTGGAGTTCGCCAATCCGCTGCGCCGCGATGAAAGTGGCCGCTTGCAGGGTGTGCAGGGCCCGCCGGTGAAGCCGCTGGCCGCTGACGCCACGCGCATGGCTGGTTAACCGTTAGCGCTGTTTCGCGCCGGCGAGCCCGGCGCTTTTACTGGTTGTTAAGCCTGATCGTTTACGAATCCCGTTGTGGTGGATCACCGGCCGGAGATCACTTGGGGCTTGGGCAACATGGCAATGCGTGACATGCTGATCAAGCGACTCTCCCGGCAATCCGGGACTGCTGACGATCGCGCGCCATCCCAACTGGACAGTTCCGCGCGGCTGGCTTTGCTCGAAGCTTTTGAAAACAGCGACCTGGCCTGGTTCTGGGCTACCGATGCAGCGGGCCGGATCAATTATCTTTCACCCAATGCCATGGCGCGCTGCGGCGCAGACGAGGAGGTGCTGGGGAAGCCCCTGGTCAACCTGTTGGAGACGGTAGGCGATGATGGCGAGACCAACGGCGAGCGCCCGCTGAACTTCCTGCTTTCGTCGCACACCCGATTCCAGGATATCGTGGTGCGGCTGCTGGTTGGCGAGCGTGAGGAATGGTGGCAGCTGAACGGGCGGCCGCATGTAAACGGCACGCAAACCTTTTGCGGCTTCCGGGGCAGTGCCAAGGACGTGACCGATCAGTTTGTCCGCCAGCGTGACCAGTCGCGCCTGGCGCAGTTCGACGATCTGAGCGGCCTCGCCAATCGCCACCGCATGCAACAGCGGTTGGATTCGATCATGGCCGCCTTCAAGCTGGCCAGGCGATCGTGCGCCTTGCTGATGCTCGATCTCGACAAGTTCAAGAAGGTCAACGACACGCTGGGGCATCCTGCGGGTGACGAACTGCTGCGCCAGGTGGCCCAGCGGCTGCGCGGGATCCTCGTTTCCCCGGCCGAGATAGGCCGGCTGGGTGGAGACGAATTCCAGATCATCATTCCGGACATGGACGATCGTGGCCATCTGGGAGACCTGGCCAAGAAGATCATCCAGATGCTCTCGCAGCCTTATGCGCTGGGAGCTGACCGGGCGATCATCGGGGCGTCGGTCGGCATCGCCATCGCACCGTATGACGGGGTGACCGCCGAAGAGCTGGTCAAGAACGCGGACCTGGCGCTTTACGCTTCCAAGGGTGGCGGGCGCGGGCAGTATCGCTTTTTCGCCAGCGACCTGGCCAAGGCGGCGCAGCGCCAGCGCGAGATTGGCGAGGACTTGCGTGCCGCGCTCGACGCTGGGCAGCTGAGCATGAACTATCAACCGATCGTGCGCGGCTGCGATAACACCGTTGTCGGGTTCGAGGCCTTGCTGCGATGGGATCACCCAGAGCTGGGACCGATCAGCCCCGCAACCTTCGTGCCTATCGCCGAGGAACTGAACCTGACCACTCGGCTGGGCGAATGGGCCTTGCACCAGGCGTGCCATCACGCCGCAACCTGGCCCGGCGACATCCGGGTGACGGTCAACGTCTCGCCGCAGCTGTTCTTCTCCGGCGCGCTGGTGTCTGCCGTCGAGGAAGCGCTGGATGCTTCGGGCTTGCGCGCCAACCGGCTGGAGCTGGATGTGAGCGAAGGCGTGTTCATGGGCGAGGGCAGTCAAGTCGACAAGACCTTCGCCAGGCTGGCCCGGCGCGGCGTGCGGCTCACGCTGGACGATTTCGGGACCGGCTATTCCTCGCTTGCCTTCCTGCGCCGGGCGCCATTCGAGAAGATCAAGATCGACCCCAGCTTCGTGCTCGGATGCGCCGAGGCCGGCAATCCCAACGCCGCCATTATCGCCGCCATCGTCAGCCTGGCACGTGCGCTCGACTTGCAGACCACCGCCTCTGGAGTGGAGGCGATGGACGAGCTGCGCACAGTGCTGGAGCACGGGGCAACCTACATCCAGGGCTTCATCTTTTCGCGCCCAGTGCCGCAGGACGTGGTGCTGGCCAAGCTGGAGCAGGGCGATTTCGTATTCGAACCCGTTGGCCCGGAAAATCACCGCGCGGAACGGCGCACCATGCTGCTGCGCATCGGCGTGATCCACGAGGATCACCGCTACGAAGCCACATTGCGCAACCTCTCGCGCACGGGGGCAATGATCGAAGGCCTGCTGGACGTGCCGGTGGGGGCCGACCTGGTGTTGGACCTCGGCGGCGGTCAGCTGGCCGTGGGCACCGTGCGCCGATCGCAGGACGCTACGCAAGGCGTGCAGTTCGAGACGCCGCTGATCAGCGATGGCGCAAACGGCCTGTGTACTCGCCACCGTGTCTCGCCGTACCAGCTGGCCGCTGCCGGTGGACCCCTTGCGCAACTTGGCGCCGATGCCGGCCAGCAGGCGATGCCATCGGGTGGCAGCAGACGTCGGTTCATCCAGGTCGACATCTCAGCCGGATCGGCCCGTGCTGCCTGAACCCCAAGCAGCCCTTGTTGAGCATCCCTGCTGACATCCCCGCTCCACCCCGCTAGAGGCGGCGGATGACCGAGCTTTCCCTGATCCGCAACTTCAGCATCATCGCCCATATCGACCACGGCAAGTCCACCCTGGCCGACCGGCTGATCCAGGCCTGTGGCGGCCTGACCGACCGCGAGATGAGCGAGCAAGTCCTTGATAACATGGACATTGAACGCGAACGCGGCATCACCATCAAGGCCCAGACCGTGCGCCTCAATTACACCGCCAAGGATGGCCTCACCTACGAGCTCAACCTGATGGACACCCCCGGCCACGTTGACTTCGCCTACGAGGTCTCCCGCAGCCTCGCCGCCTGCGAAGGCGCGCTGCTGGTGGTGGACGC
>JAZKFK010000349.1:0-9015 GCA_040386475.1 Pseudomonadota bacterium
TGTTGGGGCGTCGCCAAGCGGTAAGGCACCGGCTTTTGATGCCGGCATTCGCAGGTTCGAATCCTGCCGCCCCAGCCAGTCTCTTGTAACCGCTCCCTAGAGCGCGCGCTCTTCTACCGCAGGCAGCTTGCCGTCCTTGCGGGTGACGATGAACAGCCCGATCACCGTCGCCACGCTGGCGCCCAGCACCGCCATGCCGGCGCCTGCCGGTCCGTGGATGTCGATCAGCCACACCAGCGCGCCCAGCGCACAGGCGGTGGGCACCGCACGCAGTACAAAGTTGGTCACTGCCCGCCCGCGCGCCACCATCAGCGCTTCCAGGCTGGCTCCGCCCAGTTCGATCGCGGCGGCGGCGCTCAGCAGGATCATCGGCGTGTAAGCGGTGATGAAATCGGCCCCGGCGATCAGTTCGATCAGCGAGCGCCCGAACAGCAGCGACAGCACCACGGTAACCAGCCCGGTGACGATGGCGATCTTGGCAATGCGCTTGGCGATGGACCGCGCCACCTCTGGTGAGCGGACCAGTTCAGGGTACGTCGCCCGCAGCAGCGCCTGCGCAAGTTTCAGCAGGCCCTCACCCAGTTGCGCGGCCACGCGATAGATACCGGCCAGCGCCGGGCCGCCCAGTCCGCCGATCAGCAGCACCAGCACCTGGCGCGAGGAGATCGACAGCATGCCCGAAAGGCTGGTGCCGATGACGAAGGCCCACGCCTTCTCATTGCGCGCAGGAATGCGGCGCAAGCTGATGTGCCTGAAGAACAATGGCTGCGTGCGGCGCGCGAAGTGCCAGTAGGTGGCCGATGTCACCACCTCGGCCACGGCCCAGGCCAGCAGGAACCCTTCGATGGTACGGGCGAAGAAGAACGCCAGCCCCGCGCCGATGATCCGCACTACCGAGGTGATCCCATCGGCAACGGCGGCGCTGGCAAACTTGTCATGCAGGCGCAGGATGCCCGTGGGGGTGGACCTGATGCACAGCAGCGCCACGCAGGTATAGGCAAAGGTTTCCAGCCGTAGCCAGCCGGGCAACGGCAGCCAGTCACCCGCGTAATACAGGATCACTGCGGCAATCACGATTCCGGCCAGGATCGTGAGCAGATCCAGCGCCAGCGCGAAGCCGGTGGCATCGGGCAGCGTTTCCTTGCTCTGCCCCCAGCGGACCACGGTCTGCCAGGTCTGGAACTGCGAAATGCCCGCCAGCGCGTTGGCAAAGGTGACCGCCAGGATGAACTGCCCGAAGTCCGATACACCCAGCGCGCGCGTGGCCAAGGCAAGGTAGCCCAGGCTCAATACGCCATTGATGCCGCGCGCGCCCATCAGCCAGCCGGTATTCTGCAACGCGCGCTTAATCATCGTGACGCCCCACTGCCCCAGAAATCGCACAATTGCAAAAGTGCTTTGTATCGTTAGGTCTGAAATCCGAGAGGAAACCCATTTATGCCTGCCAATACGATCCGCCTGGCCTTCATCAAACTGAACACGTCCGACATGGACGGCGCGCTGGAATTCTGGCGCGAGGCGTTCGGTTTCCAGGTGCGGCAGACTTATGACGAACCCGCTTTTCTGGAAAATATCCTCGAACTGCCCGACCAGCCCGGCGGCCTCAGCCTGATGCTGCTGCAGCCCAAGCCGCTGGCAGAAACGGTAGTGGGCACCGCGCATGGGCCGGTGGGCCTGCAATGCAGCGATATCGTTACCACGCTGGAACATGCGCTGGCCGCCGGTGGCCGCAAGACAATGGAGATCACCGAAGTGGCACCCGGCGTGCGCGTGTGCCTGCTGGTCAGCCCACAAGGACACGAGATCGAGCTGGTGCAAGCAGGTTAAGCCGCGTGTCTCGCCGCCCCAACATCGTGTTCATCATGGCCGACGACCTCGGCTGGGCGGACCTGTCGTGTTACGGGCGGCAGGAGTACACGACGCCGGTGCTGGATGGGCTGGCGGCGCAAGGCGTGCGCTTTAATCAGGCCTATGCCAACTCCGCCGTATGCACCGCCACCCGCGTGGCGCTGATGACCGGGCGTTACCAGTATCGCCTGCCGATCGGGCTGGAGGAACCGCTGCAAGGCCGTGCTATCGGCCTGCCGCCAGAGCAGCCCACGGTCGCTTCGCTGCTGCGCGCGGCGGGCTATCGCACCGCGCTGGTGGGCAAGTGGCATCTGGGCGACCTGCCCGACTATTGCCCGCTGAAAAGCGGGTTCGACACGTTCTGGGGCATTCGCGGCGGTGGGGTGGACTATTTCACCCATGAACTGAACGGGGTGAACGACCTGTGGGACGGTCCGGTTAATATCGACCGCGCAGGCTACCTGACTGACCTGCTGGGCGACCGCACGGTAGACCTGCTGGCCGATTTGGCGGCAGATGACGCGCCGTTCTTCATCAACCTCAACTTCACCGCCCCGCACTGGCCGTGGGAGGGGCCGGACGACGAGGCGGAGGCCTTGCGCTTGCAGGCAAAACAAGGCGATCCCCAGAACACTGATCCCATGCCGATCCAGCACTGGGATGGCGGCGATCTGGCGACATATGCCGCCATGATGCGCAACCTTGATGCCGATGTGGGCAAGGTGCTGGGCGCGCTCGACCGGCTGGGGCTGGCGGACAATACCATCGTGGTCTTCACCAGCGACAACGGCGGTGAGCGGTTCAGCCGCATGTTCCCGCTGACCGGGCGCAAGACCGAACTGCTCGAAGGGGGCCTGCGCGTGCCCGCCATCGTCCGCTGGCCTGGCGTGACCAGGGCGGGCAGCGAGAGTGACGCGCAGATCATGACGATGGACTGGCTACCCACTTTCCTGGCCGCTGCCGGCAAGCCAAATTGCGAATCGGACGGGATCGACATCCGCCCCGCTATCGCCGGCGAACCGCTGCCCCTGCGCACACTGTTCTGGCGCTTTTCGCATAATGACCAGCAGGCCGCGCGACGGGGCGATCACAAGTACTTTTCCGCGCGCGGACACAGCTTTTTGTTCGATGTGGTGGCCGATCCGATGGAACGCGCCAATCTGAAGCACCGCCGCCCGGCCGAATTCGCCGCGCTCGTGACCGCATGGGCGGAATGGAATGCCACCATGCTGCCACCAGATCCGCTGGCCGGCCGACACTATTTCACCGCCGACAAGCTGGCTGAATACTTCGGCGTCGATAGTTAGGCGGGCAGCGTCAACCCCGCTGGCATGGCGGCAGGATCGATGCCCATCGCCGGATAATCGGGATCAAACACCACGCTCTCGATCAGGAACCGTTCGACCTGGTCGGCTGCTGACCCGGCAAGGCCATCCTTGCGTGCATAGAGCAGCCGCCAGTCGTCCAGCGGATAAAGCAGGATCACGTCATCCCGCATGGCTGCGGGCAGGATGGCAGCGGAGAAGCTGGCCACGCCCAGCCCGCGATCCAGCATGGCGGCCATGACATCGTAATACTGGGTATGCCCGATCACGTGGCGTGGGTGGATGCCGTGCGCTTCATAGCTTTGCAGGGCTTCGCGTTCCTGCTTGCTGGTCGACTTGGGCAGGATAAACGGCAGCCGGTTGATCTGCGCGGCAGTCAGCGGCAGTTCGTGCCCTTCGGCATATTTGCGGTGGCCATAAATGCCCCCGCGCACCATCGTCAGCTGATGGCAGCCGGGATAGACAGGGCGATCGGCCCGCTGGTTGATCAGCGCAAAATCGAACTGCCCGCTTTCCACCTGGTGGATCAGTTCGCCGAACGGCCACCGGGTCTCGAATTCCAGGTCGATATGCGGATGACGGTCATAGAAGGCGTCCAGCTTGCGGCGAATATAGCCGTCGAACATGCCCTGCCCCACCAGCAGGCGGAACTTGCGCGGATGCTCGCTTTCCTCACCAGCCTTGCGGCGATGCGCGGCCAGCACGGCGGCGGCGCGTTCGAATTCGCGCAGGTCATCGCGGAAGGCCAGCCCTTCGGGGCGCAATACCGGGCGGCGGCCGGGCTTGCGATCGAACAGCGCGACGCCCAGCTGTTCCTCCAGCGTCTTGATCTGGTTGCTGACCGAGGCCTGCGAAATGCCCATCTTCTCCGCGCTGCGGCGAAAGCTGCCGGTGGCGGCAAGGCTGGCAAACACTTCCAGCTGGCGCAAAGTAAAGGGCAGGCTTGGCATTATCGGTCTCCCACTCAACCTATAACTGCCGGTCTATACCTTGTCATCACTTTGCCATGCGTTGCTTTGGCCCGGCCGCCTGGGCCATCTCCTGCCCCATAAGAGAAAATGAGGGGGATACCTGTAATGTCTTTTGCGATGCATTCTGCTCGCCCGATGTCGCGTTCGACGGCGCGTGCCAAGCGGACCTGGTTGGCTTGCGGCGCCAGCGCAGCGGCGCTTGTATTGGGCGGAACGTCTGCTCATGCCCAGGATACGTCAGGCGACACGCAAGACATCATCACCGTCACCGGCTCACGCATCCGCACCGATGGCATGCAGGCGCCGGTCCCGGTCACCGTGGTGCAGGCCGGGGAGATCGAGGCGCTGTCTCCCGGCGCGCTGATCACCGGCGTTTCGCAGCTGCCGCAGTTCTACGGCAACCAGACGCCCAACAGCGGCAACTTCTTTGCCCGCTCGGGCTATGGCTCGCTCAACATGCGCGGGCTTGGCACCAACCGCACGCTGACGCTGCTGAACGGCCGCCGCGTGCCCAGCACCAGCGCGTTTGGCGGGGTGGACATCAACCTGTTCCCCGAAGCCATGCTGCGATCGGTGGAAACCACCACCGGCGGCGCTTCGGCGGCCTATGGCTCGGACGCGGTGGCAGGCGTGGTGAACTTCATCCTCGATACCGATTTCGACGGCCTTGAAGCCAGCGTCCAGGGCGGTATCACCGATCGCGAGGATGGCGAAAACTACGAAGTCTCGCTGGCCTACGGCACCGACTTTGCCGGCGGTCGCGGCCATGTGCTGGCATCTGGCGAATACTATAACCAGCAGGGCATCTTCAGTTACGAAGGGCGCGACTGGTACCAGAGCTGGGCGCCCTATGGCGCGGGCACCGTGGCCGATCCGTTCAAGTTCGCGCCCGGCTTCGTCTCGGCCAACTCCACACAGGATGGCCTGATCAATGCGCCGGGCACTGCGATCCACGGCTGGCGCTTCTCGCCCGATGGCACCGTGGCGCCGGCCGTGACCGGATCGATTGTGCAGAACGCCGTGGGCACAGCGGGCGCGCGGACCGCTGGCACCGGCATCCCCGGCACCGACGCCTATGATGACAACAACGAGGAAGTGGCCAGCCTCTACCCCGATCTGGAGCGCTATTCGGCGTTCCTCTATGCCGATTATGACCTGACCGACAACCTGACCGTGTTTGGCCAGTACCTGCACGGCAAGACCTCGATCTTCCAGTACAACAGCCCGCGCGGCGGGTTCGGCGTGCCGCAGACCGCGTTGACGATCTTCAGCGGCAACCCTTACCTGCCCGCCAACCTGCAAACCGCGATGACCCAGAACAACATCGCCAGCTTCCAGCTGCGCCGACAGGGCTCGTTCGAAGACGTCGGCCAGATGTATATCGATGATGAGACCACGCAACACATCGGCACCGCCGGGTTTGAATACAACGTCGATGGTGGCGGGCTCTTCGGCGGGTGGAACGTGGAAGGCTTTTACCAATATGGCCACTCGCGCCGCAATTGGCGCCAGCTGGGCCTGCGGGTGGACCGGATCTTCGCCGCAGTGGACGCGGTGCGCGATCCCAACAATGCCAGCAACATCGTGTGCCGCGTATCGACCACGGCGGGCGGAGCAGCGGCATTCCCCGGTTGTCAGCCGGTAAACCTGTTCGGCCGGGGCGGCGGCAATACGCCCACCGCTGCGGGTTATGACTACGTGGTGGGTTTCGAGCCGGGCCAGTCGATCACCGCGCCGGTCTATTTCGCCAGCGACGGCTTCGCCTCTGGCGAGACGCGGACTTACGAGACCGAGGAGGAGAAGGTCTACAACACCGTCTTCACCCAGCATTTTGCCGAGCTGTCGTTTGCCGGCGATATCGTGGACCTGTGGGCCGGCACCGTGGCAGGGGCATTCGGCGGATCATACCGGCGCGACAGCATCTCGCAGCTGGTCAACGATGTCACCAACCCATCGGCCAACAACGATACCTTCCGCCCGGTGCGCTGCAACGATGCCGCTATCGGCCTGCGCGGCGTGAACCCGGGCGACTGCGCCAACACCGTGGGCGTGCAGTTCTCCAAGGTCTCGAACATCCGTGGCACGGCGGAAGTGTGGGAAAGCTTCGGCGAATTGCTGGTCCCGCTGGTCGACACCGACGACTTTACCGCTGCCGCCAACGGCGCCTTCCGCTGGGCGCACTATTCCGGATCAGGCACGATCTGGGCCTACAAGGGCGGGCTGGAAGCTGGCCTGATGCAGGACCAGTTGCGCCTGCGCTCCACCTTCAGCATCGACGTGCGCGCGGGCAACCTGTCGGAACGGTTCGACAAAACCGGCGGCGTGGCCAACATCGACGATCCGCGCACCACCGGCACCATCGAATCAACCGGCATCACCCGCTTTTCGGGCGGCAACCCCAGCGTGCGACCCGAAGAGGCCGAGACGTTCACCGCTGGCATGGTCTACCGGCCAGAGTGGCTGTCAGGCTTCTCGCTCAGCGTCGATTATTACAACATCCGCATCCAGGACGCGATCAGCCAGGTGGGCACCCAATCTGTGCTGGATCGCTGCTTCAAGGAACAGGCGCAGGAGTTCTGCGATCTGGTCACGCTGGACAGCGGCATTGCCACGCCAACCAGCACTGGCGCCATCATCCTGGTGGGTGACCTGTTCGTGAATGTGGCCCGCGCGACGGTGGAGGGTCTCGACGTGGAGACCAGCTACACCACCGATGCGACGATCTTCGGCGGTGACGAAACGGTGGGCTTCCGCGGCTTCGGATCGTGGCTGATCAGCCGCACCGATACCAACAGCTCGGGCGTCACTTCCAACCTTGCGGGCCAAGTGGGCAACGCCCTACCCTATGCCGATTTCAAGGCCACCGGCAGCCTGACCTATCGAAACGGCCCGTTCAACACGATGTTGCAGGCCCGCTATATCGACGGCGGCTTGCAGAACGCCTGCGGCCGTCCTGGGCGGTGCTCCACGGCCACCGCCAACACCAGCGTCTATGCCAACAACCACGTACCGTCGGTCACGTACCTCGACTTGCGATTGGGCTATGACTTCGCACTGGCGGGGACGGACATGGAGCTGTCGTTCAATGTCACCAACCTGACCGACGAGGATCCGCCGATCACGCCTTCGTGGACCGCGCTGCAGGAAAGTTCGCTGCAGTACAATTCGGCCGTCTATGACGTGCTGGGCCGCCGCTATACGCTTGGCCTGCGGGTCAAGATGTAGGCCCGATTGCGCGGCATCCCCAGCCGTGCAACCTGGCAGGGCCGGTGTTACCACAACCAGGACACCGGCCCTGCCGTTCACTATCTAACACTGGATATTGCCAATGACCTCGCCAGCCGATTTCAGCAGGATTACCCGTCGCGAGGCGCTGGCAGGCGCCCTTGGTGCCGCCACGCTGGCTGTGACAGTGCAGGGGCAGGCGCACGAGCCTGCTCGCCAAAGCTCGTCCAGGCCGAACTTTCTGTTCATCATGGCTGATGACCTGGGTTACGCCGACTTGTCCTGTTACGGTCGCCGCGAATATCGCACTCCCGCGCTGGATAGCCTGGCGGCGCAAGGTATGCAGTTCCACCACGGCTATGCCAATTCGGCGGTCTGTTCATCCACCCGCGTGGGGCTGATCACCGGGCGATATCAATACCGCCTGCCGGTTGGCATGGAAGAACCGCTGTCCAATTCCGAGCTGGGGCTGGAACCGGCACATCCTACGCTACCTTCCTTGCTGCGCGCGGCGGGCTATCACACCGCGCTGATCGGCAAGTGGCACCTGGGCGGACTGCCCAACTTCAGCCCGCTGAAAAGCGGCTATGACGAGTTCTGGGGCAACCGTGGCGGCGGGGTCGATTATTTCACCCACAAGGTCGCCGGCCGCGCCGACTTGTGGGACGGCGACGTGCCAGTGGAAGCGATCGGCTATTACACCGACCTGCTGGCCGACCGGGCGCTTGAATTCCTGACCGATCGTGCCGCGCAACCGGACAAACCGTGGCTGCTGTCGATGCATTTCACCGCCCCGCACTGGCCGTGGGAAGGCAACGACGCCATGGGCCGGTCCGAAAGCGAACGGCTGGATGCCCTGCCCGCCGGCAGTGACCTTAACATCGTGCATTACGATGGCGGCACGATGGACACCTATGCCGCGATGGTGACCAACCTTGATGGCAATATCGGGCGCATCCTGGCGCAACTGGCGCAGCACGGCATGGCGCAGGATACCGTGGTGGTCTTCACCAGCGACAACGGCGGTGAGCGATTTGCCGATACCTGGCCGTTCACCGGCCGCAAGACGCAGCTGCTGGAAGGCGGCATCCGCGTGCCGCTGATCGTGCGCTGGCCGGGCCTCACCGCGCCGGGCTCCACCAGCGACGCGCCGGTGATGAGCATGGACTTCATGCCCACTTTCCTGGCCGCCGCCGCAACCGCGCCCGATCCGGCGCTGCCGCCTGACGGCGTGGATATCCGCCCGGCCCTGTTCGGCACGGCCTTGCCCGATCGGCCGATGTTCTGGCGCTATTGGGATCGCGACCAGCGCGCCTTGCGCTTGGGGCGCTACAAGTACCTCAAGATCAATGAGAACGAATTCCTGTTCGACGTGATCGCGGACCCGATGGAGCGCGGCAACCTGAAGGACCGATTGCCGGACGTGTTCGCGCAGCTGCGCAGCGAGTGGGAGCGGATCGATGGCCAGATGCTGCAACAGCCCGATGCCCGCAGCTATGGCTTCTCGCCGTCACAACTGGCCGATCACTTCGCGCCCGAACCTCGCTGATTTGGACTAGGCGGCTGCGGCGCGGTCGACCTCGATCTCGGCCGCGCTGATGCGGCCCTTGTTGACCCGGCCCAGCACCAGGATCAGCACGGCGATC
>JAZKFK010000349.1:9115-10480 GCA_040386475.1 Pseudomonadota bacterium
CGCGCTGATGCGGCCCTTGTTGACCCGGCCCAGCACCAGGATCAGCACGGCGATCACCAGCGCCGGAGCGGCGGTGATGTGCAGGATGGTTTCCAGCGGCAGTTCAAATTCCAGCGCCTTGCCGCCCAGGAACGGGAACAATACGCCGCCGAAGCGGCCGATGGCGCCCGCCCAGCCGATTCCGGTGCTGCGCATTTCGGGCGGATATCCCAGGGTGGCCAGGTTGTTGAGGCCGGTCTGCCCGCCCACCTGGCAGAAGTTCCACACGATCAGCGCGGTGACGAACATGATCGCCGTCTGCGGCGGGATATGGCCCAGCGAGGCGATGGCAATGGCATCGACCACGAAATAGCAGGCGATGATCTTGTACGGACTGATCCGGTCCATCAGCCAGCCCATCGTCAGCGTACCCAGCGCGCCGCCGAAATAGCCGTAGATCATGTACAGCGCGAAGGTCTGGATCGGCAGGTCGCGCATTTCGTGCAGGAAAGTGGCCAGCCAGTTGGCCATCAGGGCAATATTGCCCAGCGACATGAAGCAGATCATCCACAGCAGGATCGTCTGCTTGCGGAAGGCGGGCGCGAACATGGCCATCGGCCCGGCGCGTGACACGCTGGCTTGGTTGCCCATGTAGAAGTGCTCATCCCCCTCCAGCATGATCTTGCCATCCATCCGCCGCAGCGCGCGGGGGATTTCCGGGTCCTTGGCATCGCGGTTGACGCGGAAGGCCACGCTTTCGGGGATAAACAGCAGCAGCACCAGCGCACACAGCGGCACCACGCCGCCGGCTACGAAGAAGCCCTGCCAGCCCAGCTCGTCCAGCCACCACGCGGTCATCGCCCCGCTGGCCAGGTTGCCTCCGGAATAGCATACCAGCGCAATCGACATGAACAGCGCGCGACGCCGCTTGGGCGTGCATTCGGACAGCAGCGCCAGGCCCACAGGCAGCATGGCCGAAAAGAAGATGCCCGAGAAACCGCGAAACAGGGCCAGCATGTCGAACGTGGTGGCATAGGCGCAGGCCAGCGACCCACCGCCAAAACCCAGCAGGCACAGCGCCAGCACCGGCTTGCGGCCAACCCTGTCGGCCAGCGGTGGCATCGCGATGGCCCCCAGCACCATGCCCCACTGCTGCCAGGTTACTACCGGCGCCATGTCCACCGGCGTGCCGCCAAGGCCCGTGGCGATGGCAGGCAGGATCTTGCCCAGGAAGTAAGTATCGAACCCGTCGAGGAACAGCACCGTCGAAACGATGATCAGCGCCATGATCTCGCGTCGACCGATATCCCGGGCATCGATGAATCCGGCCACGTCGAAACGGCGCGGCTGTATCGCCGAACTTGCCATAAGGCCCCTCTCCCAGGG
>JAZKFK010000350.1:0-10620 GCA_040386475.1 Pseudomonadota bacterium
AGCTTGTCTTACAACTGTAAAACAAGCAAGGATCATCCATGACCAAGACCTATGATGCCGTGATCATCGGCGGGGGCCACAATGGCCTCACCTGTGCCTTCTACCTCGCCCGCGCGGGCTTGTCAGTGCGCGTGCTGGAGGCCCGCCACGTGGTTGGCGGCGCGGCGGTGACCGAGGAGTTCCATCCCGGCTTTCGCAACTCGACCGCCAGCTATACGGTCAGCCTGCTGCAGCCACGCGTCATCAATGACATGAAACTGGTCGATTACGGCTACCGCGTGATCGAGCGGCCGATCAGCAATTTCCTGCCGCAGGAGGATGGACGCTACCTCAAGCTGGGTGGAGGTTTACTGAAAACGCAGGAAGAATTCCGCAAATTCTCCACTGCCGACGCCGAGGCCCTGCCCGCCTATTATGACGCGCTGGAGCGGATTGCCGACATCCTGCGCAGCCTGGCGCTGAAAGCTCCACCCAACATGGGCGAGGGATTGCGCACCCTGATCGCCGCCGCCGCGCAAGGTCGCCCGCTCGCCAGCCTGCCGCTGGAAGCCAAGCGCGACTTGCTCGACATGTTCGCCAAGTCGGCGCGCGGAATGCTGGACCAATGGTTCGAGAGCGAGGCGGTAAAGGCCGCTTTCGGGTTCGATGCCGTGGTCGGCAATTACGCCAGCCCCGATACGCCGGGCAGCGCCTATGTGCTGCTGCACCACGTATTTGGCGAGGTGAATGGCAAAAAGGGCGCCTGGGGCCACGCAGTTGGCGGCATGGGCGCGATCACCGGCGCGATGGCACAGGCCTGCGCCAAGCTTGGCGTAGAGATCAGTCTGGAAAGCCCGGTGGCGCAAGTGCTGGTGGCCAATGGCCCAAACAATTCGGGACGGGCCGTGGGCGTGAAGCTGGTCAGCGGCGAGGAGATCATGGCTCCCATCGTGGCGGCCAATGTCGGGCCCAAGCTGCTGTATGACCGGCTGGTTGCCCCCACCGACCTGCCGGAGGATTTCCGCCGCCGGATGCGCGGGTTCAAGGCAGGCAGCGGCACGTTCCGCATGAACGTGGCACTGTCCGAACTGCCGCGTTTCACGTGCCTGCCCCATAATCCCGAAGATGGGCCTGGCGAGCACCATCAATCGGGCATTATCCTGGCCCCCACGCTGGATTACATGGATGAGGCGTTCTTTGATGCAAAACGCTATGGCTGGTCGAAAAAGCCGATCGTGGAAATGCTCATCCCGTCCACAGTGGACGATACATTAGCGCCTCCCGGTCAACACGTTGCGAGCCTGTTCTGCCAGCAATTCGCGCCTGAATTGCCCAATGGCCGGAGCTGGGATGACGAACGTGAGGCGGCGGCCGATTGCATCATCGATACGGTGGAGGCCCAGGCCCCGGGTTTCCGCGCCAGCATCATCGCCCGCCAGATCCACAGTCCGCTGGACCTTGAACGCAAGTTCGGCCTGATCGGCGGCGATATCATGCACGGCAACATGGGGCTGGACCAGTTGTGGGCCGCGCGCCCGGTGCTGGGCCACGGATCGTACCGTGCGCCCGTGAAGGGCCTCTACATGTGCGGCGCGGGCACTCATCCCGGCGGCGGCGTGACCGGCGCACCGGGGCACAATGCGGCTGCCGTCATCATGCAGGATCGCAGCCTGCTGGGGCGGTTGCTGGGATAGGCGGTCAGGCTGTGCCCCGGCCGCTGTAAATCAGCCTGCCCTCGCCCAGGAACTCCATCACGCGTGCCAGGTTGGCCTGCGCGAAGGCAAAGCAACCCTGGCTGCGGCCCAGCTTGCCGGTCTGCGCCAGTACGTCCGGCTCGGCATACCATGCGGCATGAACCACGATTGCCCGGTCAAGCGCCAGGTTATTAGTCGGATCGAGGCCTTCCAGCCGCTGCGACAGCCCGTGGCGGCCCTGGTAGGGGTCTCGGGTGACAAAGGCCCCCTCGCTCGTCGCGTTGGAGCCGGGCTGGTTGGAAAAGCGGTGCAACAGCCCACTGTGCGCCGGGTCCGAACCTGAACCATGGGTCACGTGCAGCGTAGCCACGGTGCCAGCCTCGCGGTCAACCAGGTGAAAGCGCGGCTGGGCTGAAGCGGTGGCAAAATCGGCAATGGCCAGCCGGTCACCGCGCAGCACGCCCGCATGGCGATCAAGTGCAGCGATCGCCTCTTGCCACAGCGGCACACCGGGCGGCGCCGATGCCAGCGGCGCGGCAACTGCGGAAGGCGGTGGGAGGATAACATCGGCGGCGGGGCGGAACGGGCTGGCCACGCTCATGGTGGACGATCCACCGAGCGCAGCAAGCAGTCCGGCAATCATGTCACGGCGGTCGAACAGCATCGGCCCCGTTTAAAGTGGAACCCGGCGCAAGGTCTTGGCCAACCTGCCCTGATAACGCATAGGATGTTGCGCAGGGACAACAGGAAGGTGGGGTCGATGAACAAGCGGGCGATCGGCACCGATGGCTACCGCCAGGCGGTGGAGGAAATCATCCGCCAGATCCGTCGCGCTTCGGGTCTGTCGGACAGCGCCCTGGCAGACCGCATCGGCTGCTCGGCCTCGACCGTGCGCAATGCCCGCAACGGCCAGACCAGCCTTGATCCGGCGCTGCTGTTGCGGATCGAGCAGGAATTTGGCCCCGGCGCGCTTGATCCGTTCCTGGCGCTGGCCAATTCCCGCGCCGTGCCACTGCCGCAGGCCAATGCGCTGGGCAACCCGGCACTGGCCATCGTGGCGGCCCTGCACCGGATCATCGATGTGCAGGCAGCCAGCAGCGAAGGCGGCCAGCGCATTACCCGGCGCGAGTTGCAGGCGATCCTGGCCGACCTGCGCCGTGGCCGGGCCGCGCTGGACCAATTGATCGCCAAGGCGGGAGACGCCTGAGCGACGCATGAGCGACGGCTGAGCGACGCCTGAGCAACCCGCCGCCGACTTTCAGTGTCGCCGCGCCCGCCGCTCCCTCTCCTTGTGAGCGGCGTATGACTGCAGCACCTGCCGCATCTGGGCGATGGCCTTCTCCCGCTCGCGGTCGCTTTCCAGCCGCGCCAGATCCTGTTTCAGTGACGAGGCAAAGGCGGCATAGGCGTTCTGCCAGTCACGCCCAATGGCCTGGTCAAGGTCGGTCCGCCCGGTGGCGCTGCGCATGGCCGGTTCGCCGGGCGGCAGGATGTATTCCTCGCCGATTTCGGGGATGCGCACTTCCAGCGCCGGGTGGCGGCGTTGCAGTTCCCGCCGCATGCCCTCCTGCGCCTCGGCCTCGCCATGATCCAGGAACAGGCTGCCGACAATCGGCATCCGCGCCGCGATCCAGTCCAGCAGTTCGCCCTGGTCGGCATGGGCGGAATAGCTTTGGATCGCGCGGATCTGTGCCCGCACGCGCACATCCTCACCGCTGATCCTCACGCGCTCGGCACCCTCCATGATCACCCGACCCAGCGACCCTTGCGCCTGGAATCCGACGAACATGATGGTGGAATCGCGCCGGTGCAGATTGTGGATCAGGTGGTGCCTGATGCGTCCGCCCTCGCACATGCCCGATGCGGCCATGATGATCGCGCCGGAGACCGAGTTCAGCGCTACCGATCCGGAGACATCGGTAACGAAGTGAAACGACGGATGATCGAACACATCGGCCTGGGCGGTATCCTCAAGCTCATGGGAATAGCGGGCAAACACTCCAGTGACTCGGATCGCCAGCGGGGAATCGATGAACACCGGCACGTCGGGAATCGCCCCGCTGGTGAGCAGGTGTCGCAGATCGAGCAGCAGTTCCTGGGTCCGCTCCAGCGCAAACACCGGGATCACCAGATTGCCGCCACGGCGCAAGGCCGCCTCCACTTCGGATTGCAGCAGCAGGCGCCGCTCGGCGATGGTGACCGGGTCTCGCTGCCGATCGCCATAGGTGCTCTCGCAGATCACGTGGTCAAAGCCTGCGCGGCCCTCGGGATCGCGCTGGAAAGCCTTGTTGTCCGGCCCCAGGTCTCCCGAACACAACACGCTGACCCCGCCCGCCTCCAGCTCCACCGAGGCTGCCCCAAGGATATGCCCGGCATTCCACAAGTGGGCCCGGAAGCCGGGTGCAGGCTCAAACGTCTCGCCCAGGTCGACGATGCGGCACAGCTCGAAGGCGACCTTGGCGTCCTCGGCGGTATAGACCGGCTCGAACGGCTCCTCGCCCGCCCGGTCGCGCCGGCGGTTGTGCCGCTCGGCTTCGTATTCCTGCAACCGACCGGCATCGGCCAGCATGTGTTCCAGCAAGTCGCGCGTGGGCGGCGTGCACCAGATCGGCCCGGCATAGCCCTGCGCGGCCAGTTTGGGCAGCAGGCCGCTGTGGTCGATGTGCGCGTGAGTGACGATCACCGCATCAACGTCGCGCGGATCGAAAGCGAAGGGCTCCAGGTTCAGCCGCTCCAGCGTGCGCGAGCCCTGGAACATGCCGCAATCGACAAGCACGCGCCGCCCGCCGCAGGTAAATTCCATGCACGACCCGGTGACGGTTTTCGCCGCCCCGTGAAAAGACAGCCGCAGCTGGGGACTGGTCATGACAGGTCTCCTTCCATCCATTTGCGCTGGCGGATGGCATCGGCCAGCAGCCCGGCCAGCGGAAAATCGGCGCAGGGTCCGCTGACAGAATCCGTTGCCCGTATCCGCATGATCCCGGCCACCCGCATGGCCGCAAGGTCTTCCGCCCCCGCCAGGCAGTGCGTTGCTAGCACTTCAACCGACCGCGCTCCTGCCGCCAGCAGTGCGTGGGCGGCGTGCACCAGCGTGGCCCCAGTGGATATGACATCGTCCACCAGCACTGCATTGCGCCCGCGCAACAAGTCCGCCGCGTCGAACGTGACCGCCACCGCTCGATCGCCGTGGCGCTGCTTGGTGCCCACCAGTACGGGCAGGCCAAGCGGGCGGGCAATCGCTTCCACCCATGGTCGGGATTCCGCGTCCGGCCCGGCCAGCACCGTGTCATGGTCGGCCCCCAGCGCATCGGCCAGAAGGCTGGCGGCCGAAATGCTCACCGCAGCGATCCCCGGCATGATTTCGTCCAGGGCGGCAATGCGGTGCAGATGCGGATCGACTGTCAGCACGGCATCGAAATGCCCGGCCAGCAGATTGCCCACCACACGCTGGCTGACCGCCTGGCCCGGCGCGAACGCCGTGTCTTGCCGCATATAGGCCAGATAGGGCGCCACAAGGATCACGCGGTCCGCGCCATTATCGCGCAAGGCTGCAGCGGCCAGCAGCAGCTCGATCAGCTTTGCATTCGGATCGTCGAGCGAGCGGAACAGCAATGCGCACCCTCTCGCCATGGCCGCGTCCACCTGCACCAGGCTCTCACCATCGGGGAACTGGTGGAGGCTGACCGGCGCAAACCCGATCCCCAGCGCCGCCGCCAGCGCCGCGCCCTGGGTTGCCCCTTCGGGAAATGCGTGGACCGCGGCGGCCATCAGGTGATCGCATAGCCGTTGGCCTCGTCGGCGAGGTCACGGGCGAAGCCCAAGCCCGTGTGCGAGTTGGCATAGATGCGAAACAGCACCTCGCCCTGCCGCACGGGAGAACCGACCTTGTGCAGCAGGTCTATCCCCGCCCCCTTGTCGAGCGGAGCACCGGCAGAGCGGGCAATGCGGGCGATCCGCTCGCAATCGATCGCGGTGACACGGCCGCTGCCGGGCGCGATGATATCCAGGTGGTGCTCGCCCAGAGTTGGCTTGACCGGGTTGCGGCCCTGGGCATCGATCAGCCGCTCCATCGTCGCCAGTGCCTTGCCCGAAGCCAGCAGCTCGGAAGCGCGGGCAAAGCCGCGCCCGCCTTCCAGCGCGGGATCGAAATCCAGCACGTGGCCGGCCAGCATCAGCGCATGATCGCGCAGGTCGGCCGGGGCATCGGGCTCGTTGCGCAGCACCGCCATCACGTCGCGCGCCTCCAGCACCGGACCCACGCCGCGTCCCACCGGCTGCGATCCGTCGGAAAACACGATCGTCGTCACCAGCCCCATGTGGCGGGCGACATATTCGAACAGCTTGCGCAGGCGCACCGCATCGTTCTGGTTGCGCACCTTGGCGGTGGGACCGACCGGAATATCGATCACCAGATGGGTCGATCCGGCGGCGACCTTCTTGGAAATGATCGAGGCGACCATCTGCTCGAAGGTATCCAGCCGCAACGGCCGTTCCACGGAGATCAGCACATCGTCGGCGGGTGACAGGTTGACCCGCCCGCCCCAGGCCAGCACCGCGTTCTCGCTGGCAACCACGGCGGCCAGCTTGGCCTCGCTCAGATCCACTTCGGCCAGCACTTCCATCACGTCAGCCGTGCCGCATGGCGAGGTGATCGCGCGGGAGGAGGTCTTGGGGCAGATCAGGCCGTGCGCCGCCACGATCGGCACCACGATCATCGACGTGCGGTTGCCGGGAATGCCTCCAATGCAGTGCTTGTCCACCACTAGGGGAGAATCCCATTTCAGGTGGTTGCCCACTTCCACCATCGCCCTGGTCAGGGCCAGGGTTTCGGGCGTGCTCATGAAACTGGCGCAAGCAACCAGGAAAGCTGCGATTTCCATTGGCGAATAGAGGTGGTTGGCCACGTCGTGCACGATGGCGGCGATCTCTGCCTCGCCCAGAGTATTGCCTTCGATCTTGCGGCGGACGAATTCCAGGCTGTGCGGCGGCTGCGCCTGGGCAATTTCCACGTCTGCCCCTTCGGGCAGGCCCAGCCGTCGGAACGCCTGTTCGCCAAGGCCGATCTGGCCTGCGGCAATGATCGCCTCGTCATCAACCAGGGCCAGCGTGGCCAGGATTTCGCACCCCGGGCCGGTTACGCGGATCTTGCGCAAGGCCTGGAACTGTTCCGCCGAATAGCCATTGCCGCTGCGTGACAGGAACGCGGTATTCTCCGGATAAGTGTCGATCGGCATGCGCCTGATGCGTGGCAAGGGACCGGTGTCCTTTTGTGCTGGCCGGCCTTGGCTGGCCGAGTGATCTTATCTTGCGCTGCAATCCGACGTAAACCAAGTCATCTTGGATACCCACGCTATCGCATGACCAGCAGCACCAAGCCGCCCAGGGTGACATTGACCGGCACAAACAAGCGGCCACACATCATGATTCCGTTCGAAAGTCACTAAGCACAGGGCACGGGCAAGAAATCTCGGGTTAGGGAAACTTAAACCAACTCTGGCTATTATTTTGGGATGTCCGATATCCTTGCTACCGCTGTTGGCATCGCGCTGAAATCGTCAGTCGTACTTCTTGTCGTGAACGAAGTCCGCGGCATGATCCTTGCTGTTCCCGTGCTTTATGGCTTGTACCAGGCAGGCGGCACGGCAATGGCGATCTGGATAGCCTTTTGCTCACTCGGCGGAATTGCGCTGTCAGTGATTGCACCGTTGGTCGCCACCCGGAAGTTCAAGCAGTTTATACGTCGCCGTAAGGAAGCGTTAGCGACCGGTCTCGACACAGCTCAGACAGCTTGCTGAATTTACCGAATTAACGATTAGCGCGCCCAGTTGTCGGAAATTGATACAGTCCAACAGTTGTATTACCGATCCTTTAGGTTTTGCGGTAATAGGCTGGTATGCAATTGCAGGATAACCTTGCTTTCAATTATGTAGTCCGGGCACTGGACATTCCATCCCTGCGCTTTCTGGATGCAAACTGTCCTCAGCCCAGAAAGATCGAGTGGATCGATCGAACAAGTGATCGGCGATTGCGGCCAACTACTGTGTGGCAACTGAACCGTACCCTCCAAATGCCCAGCGTGTCCCCCAGCGTGCGCCGCTTGCACGAGAATTCGGGGATCAGGTCGGCTTTCAACTCAGAGACCGAGCGAAACGCTTTCGCGCGCTACTTTACCACAGCCAAATCGATGGAAGGGGATTTCCGGGTCAACTTTCTCACGGCAAGTTTCAAATCCCTGCAGGAAGCCGCCACTGCGACTACCCACCTGCTGGAGATCGGCTTGCCGGCCCATGCCATTCATATCCTCCAGTCGAAGAGCCTGCTGGATATGAGCAAGCTTGATTTGCCCGATGGTCACGGCAAGCTGGAACTTGCGAACGACATGACCATCGGCGGTTTGATGGGCATTGCGCTCGGCTTGGTGGTGCTTGCCGTGCCAGTAGCAGGCGTCGTGACGCTTGGGGGCCTCCTGACAACCTCGGCAGCCGGCATGGTTCCGGCAATCAGTGGCCTACTTGGCGTGACCGGTAGCGCGATGGCCAAAATGGTGTCCGACCATGACGTGGACGGCAACGCGCTCGCTTATTACCAGCGCCAGATTCAGCGGGGCGCAGTATTGCTCTCGCTGGATCTGCGGGAATGCCCAACTTCCCGCATTGGTGTGGAACAACTTCTCCTCGCGCTTGGTGCAGTCATCAATAAGCGCTGAACTTCGCTAGTTGGGCCAATAGACCGGCAACAGGGTGCAGAGTATTCCAGCCGCGATGGCAACACCGTACGGCAGGGATTGCCCTTCGGGTCGTTCCACCGGTGGTCCTATACGGCGAAGAATAAAGATCACCGCCACCAACAAGAACCCGGCGAGGGCAATCCATAGCAAAAGTAAGAAGAACCCGCTCAAGGGAACCCATGCAGCGACCGCGGCATAAAACTTGCCGTCGCCCCCACCCCACCACTGCATGGCAAACAGCCCCACGCCAATCAGTAGGGCAACCATCATATGTGCAGCATGCCATAAGGCCGCATCCCAGCCGTCAAAGCCAAATGCGAACGCCAGACCTATGCATGCCGTCAGCAAACAGAGCCAATTGGCAATGGTCCGGCGGCGTATGTCAGACCATGCTGCGACCACTGAAGGGATCGCAATGGCAACGAACTGCAATAGCTCGATCCCGAGCATAATCTGAAAACCTGGACGCCTGGATCAGGACTGGTCGAGCAACACGCGGACCGGATAATTCGGTGACCGGGGGCCTGGCGGCGCCGCAACCCAAGCTGTTCGCCTCGGCCTGGCCGGTCGGGCAACCCGGTCGCTGGACTCGGGATCACGGGCGGTGCTGCCAGCCAATTCCACGCGAATAGGGTATTCCTGCCGCCGCGGCCCGAGATTGCGCGGGCGCTGCTCAATGCGAACCACCGAAGGCATGTCTGTAGGCGCAAGGCGAATTTCATCTTCGCCGGAATTCCCCGTCGCAAGACGAACTTCCTGTTCCGACACTCGTTGCAGGCCACCTGACCCGGCGGTGTTTGCGTGCACTGCGCCCACTTGTTCCTGCAAGGCGGTCGCTGCGGCGCGCGCGGCTGTTGCTTCCACCAGTTGGGCCTGATTGCCATTGAGTCGATCGAGATTGGCCGCAAACGCCAGGTTGCCGGGATCTAGGGCAACAGCATCCAGAAAATAGCGCTGCGCCAGATCAGCACGGCCGATCCTGTCATAGGCGATAGCCATGCCATTAAGGGCGATGGCGCGTGATGCAGGGTCATGGGAGGCCTGCCGATAGGCTGTAAGTGCCGCAGCAGGCCGGTTAGCCTGGAGATGAGCACGGCCTTGCGCCAACAATTGGTTGAAATAGCTGCTCATGTCTGGTTGCTGGACATCGGCTGCTACGTTAGCCCGATTGCCTGGCGCCATCATCTGGCACCCCCCAAGCAGGGCCAATCCCATCAGCGGAAGAGCTCGCCGTGCAAATTTGCCTGTCATGACCTTAACCCCCTACCATCAGCGGGAAAATCTCCCGCACCATTCGAATGCTTGCAGGTAGCATCAACACACCGATCATCGTCGGCAACATGAACACCACCAGTGGTATCGAAATCAGCACTGGCAGGCGATGCGCCTTTTCTTCCGCCCGCATGCGCCGCTGCTCACGCATTTCCTCGGCATAAACGCGCAACGTGCTCGAGACGCTTGTGCCCAGTTTGTCAGACTGGATCAGCAATGTTGCAAAGGAACGGATCTCGGTCACATGCGAAAGGTCCGCCATACGGCGATAAGCCTGCTCGCGGCTCGCGCCTGCACGCAGGTGCAATGTTGTTGCCGCCAGCAATTGCGCCACAAGCGGGTGCGAATGGACCATTTCACGTCCCACGCGGTCCATCGACGCTTCGATGCCCAGACCGGCCTCGACGCAGACCAGCATCAGATCAAGGCAATCGGGAAAGCCATTGATGACCTGCTCCTTGCGTCGGTCTGCACGTGCCTGCACCAACAGATTGGGAATTACCAGGCCTAGCAGGGCGAGAAAGGAGCCTACGAGATAGACCGTAAAAATCCCCGGCGGCTCATCCTGGCCAAGGTACGTGAGCAAGACATACAACGTCGGCAATGCGAAGATGAGAATCAGGCGGACAAGGGTAAACACCCGCGGAGCGGACGCAGACGTAAACCCGGCCGCGAGCATCTTTTCACGCAGACGGTCTTCCTTGGTATCGGCAAGATCCAGACCCTGGCGTTCGATGAAATCAGCGAGTTTCGACCAACTGATACGGCGTGATTCCTTTGCCGACTGGACCAGCAAGTCGCCACTCATCAGGCTGTCACGACCAATAACCTCCAGGCCTTTCTTCACGTTGCGGCGGCGCTCAATCGCGCCCAGCGCGATAAACGAGCCAAATGTGACCAAAGCAAAAATGGCCAGAAGGATGGCCAGGCGCGCCGCGTCGCTGGAGA
>JAZKFK010000351.1:0-2993 GCA_040386475.1 Pseudomonadota bacterium
CCGCCCAATGCAGCTGCGGCGGTGGCAGGCCCGCCGCTTCGTAAGCGGGGATGATGCGGTCCATCAACAAGTCCTCGAAGCCTGTGCCGGCACCATCCTTCAAATCGACCAGCTGGATGCGCCAGGTGGTGCGCGACGGTTCGGCCTCCTGCGCGGCAACAGGCAGTGCCATGCAACTCAGCGCGGCAGCCGCAAGAGCAGTGTCCAATAGTCTCATGATGTTAGCCCCCAAGACTCGGGCGGGGGATTCCGCCCGCAAGCCAGAGGGTATCACCAATGCGGAAATCCACTATCGCATTCGTCAGGCGGTCGCCCGGCTCAGCTTCCCGGCGTAATCCTCAGCACCACGCCGTCAGTCATGTCGCTGAGCATGTAGAGTGCTCCATCTGGCCCGTTGCGCACATCGCGCCAGCGTTGTCCCATGTCGCGCAGCAGGCGCTCCGGCTCGCCCACCGGAGTGCCGGTGGCATCGGTATTATAGCGCAGTAGCCCTTGCGTGAAGCTGGCCAGGACCAGGTCGCCGCGCCAGCCGGGGAACAGCGCGCCATCATAGAACGCCAGGTTGCCTGGGTTGAGCGAAGGCGGGCCAAACGCCAGCACCGGATCGATCTTGCCCGGCACGTTGCGGATCTGCTCCTGCTGGGTGCCGTTATAATGGAAGCCCTGCGTCACGCTCATCCAGCCATAATCGCCGCCACGCAGGATGCGGTTGACTTCGTCCCCGCCGCGCGGGCCGAACTCGCTTTCCCACAATTGCCCGGTCAGCGTGTTGACCGTCAGGCCCAGCGGGTTGCGGTGGCCGGTTGACCAGACCTCGGGCGCGTGGCCAGCGCGGCCCACCCACGGATTGCCGGCGGGCACAGTGCCATCATCGTTCAGCCGCAGGATCTTGCCGAAGTGGCTGTCGGTGTGGCTCACCATTTCGCCGTAATTGCGGTCACCGCTGGTGATGAACAGGTAGCCATCGGCATCGAACAGGATGCGCCCGCCAAAGCTGCCGAACGCTGGCCCCTGCCCGCAGCAGCGCGTGGGCTGGGTTTCCGCACCGTACCATGGCGAGGCGACGAAGATCTGCTCCCAATTGGTCAGCGCGCTGCCACCGTCCCAGCGCGCGCGGGCTACCACCAGCGCCTGTTCGTTGGCGCCATTGGGGTTGTTGGCCGAATAGGCGAAATAGACCAGCCGGTTGGTCGCGAAATCGGGATGCAGGGCAATATCGGTCATTCCGGCAATGCCGAGGTTGAACACGGTGGGCACGCCAGTGAGTGGCATAGGATCGAGAACGCCATCGCGGATCACCCGCACGCGGCCCGGTCGTTCGGTCACCAGGATGTCCCCCGATGGGGTGAAAGCCATGCCCCAGGGATGATCCAGCCCGCGGGCCACCAGTTCCACACGCATCGGACCATCGACCGTCTGGTAATCCCACGGCCCCGCGCCAAGCACGGCCGGAGGCGGCGGTGCGGGACGAGCGGCGGGAGCAGGCGCGGGTGCATTCTGCGCTGTGGCCATTCCGGCCAGCCCGCCCGTTGCCAGAGCCGCTGCCGATACCATCGCCCATGCCTTCAAACGCATCATTCCCCGTCCTTCCCAATCTGTTTTGCGGGCACCCTATTGCGGTGCAGCCGCGCGCACAATGACTCTGTCCGAAACTGTGGCCAAAAATTCGGCAACGTGGGGATGGGCTTTGGTCCGGGGTCCTCGCCATGGCGTGCCGCGCAACCTATGTTGGTGCGCTATGCGATCCGATCCATCTCTTCCAGCCGTGTTGATCACCGGCGCTGCCCATCGCCTGGGCGCTGCGATGGCGCGGGCCTTCGCAGCGCATGGGTGGCATGTGATTGTGCATTACGGCAGCTCGGGTGATGCCGCCCGGCGTCTCGCCGCCGAACTGCCTTCCGCCGAGGCGGTGCAGTGCGACCTAGCCGACAGTGACGCCGCCGAGGCGATGATCCGCGACCTGGCTGCGCGCCTGCCCGATTGGCGCGTGCTGGTGAACAATGCCTCCGTTTTCGCAGAGGACACGGTGGAGCGGCCCGATCCGAAGGTGTTCGCCCGCTCCATGGCGATTAATGCTGCCACGCCCGCGCGCATGGCCCGTTCCTTCCTGGCCCATGCCCGCTCGGCAGCCGGACGCCGGGTCATCCAGCTGACTGACCAGAAGCTGGCCAACCCCAACCCTGATTTCTACAGCTACACCATCAGCAAGCACGCGGTGGACGCCGCTGCGCACATGCTGGCGATGGCCTGCAAGGGTGAGGACAAAGTGCTGCGGCTGGCTCCCGGCGCGATCCTGCCCAGCCATGACCAGACGCCTGCGGAAGCCGAAGTCTCGCACCGCATGAACCTGCTGCGGCGGCGCACCGGCGCGGACGAGATCGCGGCTGCCGCGCTGTTCCTGGCCACGGCACCCGTTGCGAACGGGCAAGTGCTGTTCGTCGATTCGGGTCAGCATCTGGTTCCCCAACCGCGCGACGTGTTGTACCTTGCGCGCGAGGAGACAGGTTGATGGCAGGAAAACGCAAGCGCCACGCGCTGGCCACCCGGCTGTGGCATTGGGTCAACCTGCTCGCCATCGTGATCCTGTTCATGAGCGGGCTCAACATCTCCAACGCTCACCGACGCCTCTATTGGGGCGATTGGGGTTTCGATCCGGCCGATGCGTGGCTGATCGTCCCCGCCTTCCCCGGCTGGGCGACCATTCCGGGGTCTTACAGCCTGGCCGGCGCGCGTGACTGGCACGTGCTGTTCTCGCTGGTGTTTGCCTTTGGCCTCACCGCATTCATGATCGCCTCGCTGGTGAACGGACATTTCTGTCGCGACCTGCGCACGCGGATGGCCGATTACCGCCCGGCCAACGTGTGGGCCGATGTGCGCCAACATCTGCGGCTGAAATTCGACCACGCGGGGGGCAAGTTCAATTTGCTGCAGAAGGTTGCCTACGCCAAGGTCATCTTCATCCTGCTGCCGCTGATGATCGTGACCGGCATGGC
>JAZKFK010000351.1:3093-4416 GCA_040386475.1 Pseudomonadota bacterium
CGATGAAGCGGCGTAATGTGCTGGCCGTGCTGGGCGCGGCGATCCTCTCGGGCTGTTCGAAAATCGGTGAAACTGCCTGGTTTGGCGCGCTGGTTGACGGCGCGGAAGGCTGGCATCGCGGCCTGCACCGCGGTCTTGGTTTCGGGCGCATCACCATGGCGCCGGAATTTGATCGCAGCGAGGTGAGCCCGTTCTTTCGTGGCAACGGCAATACCGAGGTGGACGATGACGCCTACAAGGCCCACCTCGCCGCGGGGTTTGCCGATTGGCGCTTCACCGTGGGCGGGCTTGTGGAACGCCCCCTGTCCCTCTCCATGGCCGACCTGAAGGCCCTGCCCCAGCGCACGCAAGTCACTCGCCATGATTGCGTGGAGGGGTGGAGCGCGATTGCCGAATGGACCGGGCCGCAACTCTCATCCGTGCTGGCCGAGGCGGGCGTCAAGCCGGGCGCGCGTTTTGTGGTGTTCCGCTGCGCTGACAGTTTCGCGCAAGGCGCCTATTACGAAAGCTGCGACATGGATGATGCCATGCATCCGCAGACCATCCTGGCCCACGCGATCAACGGCGAAGTGCTGCCCGAACTGAACGGCGCGCCCTTGCGGCTGCGGATCGAGCGGCAGCTGGGCTACAAGCAGGCCAAGTATCTCACCGGCATCGAACTGGTCGCCAGCCTTGACGAGGTCGGTTTGGGCAAAGGTGGCTACTGGGAAGATTACCACGGCTACCAGTGGTACGCGGGGATCTAAGACCTAGCTCGGCCAGCGCTCGAACGAGTTTTTCCAGCTGAGCGCCACCATTGCCTCCAACACGGCCAGGTCGATATCGGCCAGCTTGTTGACGTAAAGGCACCCGCCCCCACCACGCGCGTGCTTGCCGATGCGGTTCACCAGCGCGGTGAAGGCCGGGTCTTCCTCTTCCTTGCAATTGCACGAGATATAGAGCGAATGCTTTGCCTTGCGGGGAGAGAAGCCCACCCGGCACATCTCGCCCTCATGCCCGCTGTCATAACGATAGTGGTACTGGCCATAACCGATGATCGTCGGCCCCCACATCTGCGCCGTCTGCCCGGTCACCCGCGAAAACAACGCATCCAGCACGGCCGCATCGGCCCGTTTGCCGGGGTGATCCACCCCCGCGATAAACTCTGCGACCGACACCGCAGTGGCCCTGGTCTTCGTCTCTGCCATGGCCCGCAATGTTAGCCAGAGATTGACACGCTGCAAGCCTGCGGCTCAAACTCCATCGCTCAAAGGGACAACGGGGAGCAATGCCACATGTGGCTGTTGGATAAGTTTCTGGGCAAGGCGATCAGCGTGGGCCGGT
>JAZKFK010000352.1:0-4435 GCA_040386475.1 Pseudomonadota bacterium
GGCGCGATCAGCCGGTGCAATCAGGGCACAGGCCGCGCAGTTCCACCACCGGGCGCACCCCGGTATAGCCGGCTTTCTCGCCCGCTGCGCGCAAGGCGCCGGTCAGCGCATCGTCATCCAGGTGACTGGCCTGCCCGCAATCGTCGCAGATCAGGAATATGCAATCATGCAGGCAGCCCGGATGGCTGTTGGCGAGATAGGCGTTGGCGCTCTCGATGCGGTTGGCAAGGTTCGTGCGCACGAAAAGGTCAAGGATGCGATAGACGCTGTTGGCCGCCACCCGCCGCCCGCGCGCCTGGCCCACGGCCTCGGCAATGTCATAGGCGCTGGCGGGGCGTCCCTGCGCGGCCAGCGTCTGAAACACGTCCTCGCGCATCTGGGTCCACTGCTCGCCTGCTGCAACAAGGACGCGTTCGGCTTCAGCAACAAGCGGCTCGCCTGAATGCTCGTCGTGGCGATGTTCGTGATGCTTATGCGCGGTCATGCAAGCGATATAGGGAGGCGCAACAGCTTCAGCAAATCATCCCGTACGGTAGGACGAACGCCACAGGCGCGGGAACATGGTGCGCAGCGCCGCCACCTTGGGCGCATCCCAGCGCACGATGTAGGGGCTGTCGGGATTATGCAGCAGGTAATCCTGATGATAATCCTCCGCCGGGTAGAACCGCTGCGGGTTCTCGATCGCCACCACGATAGGATCGTCCCACACGTTGGAGCGGCGCATCTGCGCCAGGTATGCAGCAGCGACAGCGCGCTGTTCGGCAGTCATCGGCACGATGGCGCTGCGGTATTGCGAGCCGCGGTCAGGGCCTTGCCGGTTGAGCGTGGTGGGATCCGCGCCGACCGAGAACAGGATCTGCAGCAACTGGTCATAGCGCACGACAGAAGGATCGTAAGTCACCTTCACCGCTTCAGCATGGCCGGTGCCACCCGCTGATACCAGCCGATAGCGCGCATCTGCCGCAGAGCCGCCGTGATAGCCGGAAACCGCGCTGGTCACGCCGCGCGTGTGGGCAAAAACCGCCTCGATCCCCCAGAAGCAGCCACCGGCAAAGATCGCCGTCTGGGTGCCGGTTTCACGCGCCTGGCGCGTGGCGACGGGGGCGTTGAACGGACCCTCAGCTGACACGGGCCATGCGGCAAGGGCCACAAGCCCAAGTGCAATGGCGGCGAAGACAGCTTTCAGGTTCAACCCGTTATCCTCCCAGATGCGGCAGGATATTCGCTGCCAGCACGACGGCAGTTACACCGAAGCCGGCGAGGAATGAACGGTAAAGTTCGGCGGTGAAAAGTCCCATGACTGGATCCTGTAATCAAACGGATATCTGTGGGGACTACCTAAGCGCCAAGTTCTTGCCGCCTACTGAACGCCGAAAAATTCGTCGCGGGCACAAGGCAGCCCGTCGCGATTGGCACACTCTTTTCGCCAATCAATGGCGGAAGTGGCGCATTCCGGTGAAGACCATGGCGATGCCCGCCGCATCGGCGGCTGCGATCACATCGTCATCGCGCATCGCCCCGCCCGGCTGGATCACCGCCGTGGCGCCCGCCGCAATGGCAGCATCCAGCGCATCGGGGAATGGCAGGAATGCCTCGGACGCCATGGCCGAACCGATGGTGCGCGGCTGGGTCCAGCCGGCTTCCTCGGCCGCTTCGGCAGCGCGAATCGCGGCGGTGCGCGCCGAATCGCGCCGGTTGACCTGGCCCATGCCGATGCCCGCCGTGGCGCCATCGCGGGCATAGACGATGGCGTTGGATTTCACGTGCCGCACCACGGTCCAGGCATAGAGGCAATCGGCCAGTTCCTGCGCCGTCGGGGGGCGCTTGGTCACCACCTTCAGGTCAGCCTCGGTGATCGCGCCGTTGTCGCGCGTCTGCACCAGCATGCCGCCGGCCACCTGCTTCAGCGCCAGGCCGGGGCGGCGCGGATCGGGCAGGGTATCCAGCAGCAGCAGGCGCAGGTTAGGCTTTTTGGCGAAGGCGGCCAGCGCTGCCTCATCCGCACCGGGCGCCAGCACCACTTCGGTCATGATCCCGGTGATCGCTTCGGCGGTCGGTCCGTCGATCGCCCGGTTCAGCGCCACGATCCCGCCAAACGGCGAGGCGCGGTCACTGTCAAAAGCGGCCTGGTAAGCGTCTGCCAGCACGTCGGCCGTGGCCACCGCGCAAGGATTGGCGTGCTTGAGAATGGCCACCGTGGGCGCGGCGTCGCGAAACTCTGCAATCAGCTCCAGCGCGGCATCGGCATCGGCGTAATTGTTGAACGAAAGCTCCTTGCCTTGCACCTGACGGGCCTGCGGAATGCCCACCGTGGCCGGACCGCGCGGGGTGTAGATCGCCGCCATCTGGTGCGGGTTCTCGCCATAGCGCAGCACGTTCAGCCGCGCGAAGGCCAGCGGCAGCGTGGCGGGGAACGGCGTGGCTTGCAGCGCCTCGGCCCCCAGCGGATTGGAGAACGCATCGGCAAAGGCGAACCAGCTGGCGATGGCCGCGTCATAGGCGGCGGTCAGCGCGTAGGCCTTGCCCGCCATGCGAATGCGAAAAGCTGCGTTGGTGCCGCCGTCGGCATCGATCTGCGCCAGCAGCTCGGCATAGTCCGCCGGATCGGTCAGCACGGTGACGAATTCGTGGTTCTTGGCACTGGAGCGGACCATGGCCGGACCGCCGATGTCGATGTTCTCCACCACTTCATCGCGCGTGCCGCCGCGCGCCACGGTCGCTTCGAACGGGTAGAGATTGATCACCAGCAGGTCGATGGCGCCGATGCCGTGCTGTTCCATCGAGGCGACGTGTTCGGCATTGTCACGCACCGCCAGCAGGCCGCCGTGGACCGTGGGGTGCAGCGTCTTCACGCGGCCGTCCATCATTTCTGGGAACTGCGTCAGCTCGGCCACGTCCTTCACCGGCAGACCCGCCTCGCGAATCGCCTTGGCGGTGCCGCCGGTGGAAACCAGCTCCACGCCGCGCACCGCCAGCGCTGTCGCCAGTTCGACAATACCACTCTTGTCGGACACCGAAAGGAGCGCCCGCCTGATCGCCACCGTAGTCATGTCTGTTACCCCATTCTCTTCAGCAGCCAGCCGAAATTGCCGCCGCCGCGCGACATCAGTCCCTGGATTACCAGCTGCTCCACCGGATGGGCACGGCCATCGCCGTCCACCCACAAGCTTTCCTCGGCCTCGACCTTTTCCGCGCCGGTGAGGAATTGCCAATACGATCCGTCGGGCAGCGCCAGCGTGGCGCCCTTGCCGCTTTCGGACAAGGTGACCGCGACTTGCGGGCCAAGATGGAAGCGGATGGCATAGGGCACCTTGCCGCGCTTGCCGCCGCGGCCGGAAGGCACCAGCAAGTCCTCGCCGCGCAGTTCGCTGCCATCGTCGCGCAGGATCAGGATGCGGCGGTGGACCAGCCCGAAGCGGCTGGCATAGCCATCATGGCTCGCCTCGATGCGGGTGGCTTGCCCGCGCTCAAGCTCAATGGTGCGGCGGTCCACTTCGACCGAGCCAACGCCTGCACCCAGCTTGCCGTTGATCAGCACGGCAGTGGAATTGGCATCGCCCAGCACCAGCGTGGAATGCGCAGCCGTGGCGCGCAGGCCCTGTTCGATCCGCATCGGCACTTGCCCGCCGGCCAGCGCCGCGCCGCCGCAATTGCTGACCAGCCGGTAATCGCCGTGGCTGAATTCAAACGCCAGCGTGCTGGCGCAACCGCTGCGCGCATGGCGGGCCAGCGGCGGGGGCGAGGTATCGAACTGCAGCACGGCCAGTTTGCTGGCCCCCGCACCATTGATGCGGGTGGCGATGCGCTGGTAACCCCACTGGCGTGCATCGCGTAGCGGACGGGTGCGCACGCCGCTGGCCTTGACCAGCGCCTCGATCCGTTCTGCCGGAACCGCCCCGGCGCCCTGCCAGTTACCCAGCGAGCCATCGGCATGGGTCAGCGCCAGCAAAGGCGGCACCAGCAGGTTCAGCATGGTTCCCAGAGCGCGCGGCGGATCGCGTCGCACGGCGGCATAGCAGGCGGTCAGGTCAACCAGCGCGGCGATGGCATCCATCTGCGCCGTGGGACTGCGCGACAGCACGCCGCCATCATCGCCCACCAGTTCGCCCAGCGCGCGCACGAGGCCCGCTTCGCCAAACAGGCGGCGCGGCTGACCATCGGGCAACAGCAGCCCGGCAGCCACGATGGCGCACCAGCCGATCACTTCGCCATGGCGGTCATCGGCGCGGGAAACATGGCGATCCAGCCAGCGGGCGGTATCGGCCACCGCATCCATCAGCTGGGCGCGCTGGGCCTTATCCGCGCTGAGCACCAGCGGCGCATGGACCAGCCACCCGAGCAGTCGGTGGCCTGCGTTCTCAACCTTCCAGGCGGCGCCCTTGATCCCTTTAGGCCCCCCTTTGGACCCGCCAGGATTGGCCGCCAGCCACTGGCC
>JAZKFK010000353.1:0-12296 GCA_040386475.1 Pseudomonadota bacterium
GCATGATCTCGGTGGCGACGATGCCGGGGTGGAAGATCGACACGGCGATGTTGTCATTGCGCCCATCCAGCGCCAGAGCGTGGGTCAGGCCTGCCAGGCCAAACTTGCTGGCGGTATAGCTGGGGCATTCGTTGCGCGGCACCTTGGCCGAAATTGACCCGACATTGACGATACGCCCGTGCCCAGCGGCCTTGAACAGTGGCCAGGCATGTTTGGCACACAGGAACGCACTGGTCAGGTTGGTGGTGATCACCTTGTTCCAGTGTTCCAGGCTGGTCTGGTCCACCGGCGTATTTTCGGCGATGCCGGCGTTGTTGATCAGCACATCGACCGTGCCGAATCGTTCCACGGCCGATGCGAACAGGTTGGCGACTGCGGCTTCGTCAGTCACGTCGGTGGCCACGGCCAGCGCTTCGCCGCCATCGGCTTCGATCTGCGCGACAAGGTCGGCCAGTCGCTCGGTCCGCCGCGCGGCCAGCACCACCTTGGCGCCCTTGGCCACGAAGCCGGTGGCACAGGCTTTGCCAATGCCCGAACTGGCGCCAGTGACGACGACCACGCGATCCTTCAGAATGCTCAACGTACTCTCCCCCGTTGCTACAGCCGCGCAGCCTTAACCGCGCCTGCGGTTTTGCGAAACCGGCAATTGCAGGTGACGGGGGAAGATTGGGTCAGGCGCAGATTACCTGCTCAGGATAATGGATCGCCGTGATATCGGGGTGCGAGCGCAGCGACATCAGATCGGCGCGGATGATCGCGAAAGCCTTCTCCACGAAGCCCTCGGCACGCAGCACACGCCGTGCCGACGATGCCTGGTCATCCTCGCCGTCATCGGGATTACCGTTGCCAGGTCCGATGCGACCCATCGGCTCCTTGCCGCTCAGCATTGGCACGCCCTGCCTCCCTCATATCAAATTAGCGGGCGTGCAGGATAGCTGGTCTGGCGAGGGTGTCACCCGTGGAAATCTGCCAGGCAAGCCAAAGCACCGTGCGGGATAAATGCCAGGTTGAAGAACTGCAGGTTACCGCAACCGGGTGATGACATAGCTTTCATCGTTGAACCACAACTCGCCATGTTTGCGCAGTACGGCGCGGGTAGCATCCAGATAGCGCGAATCCGTCATCGCCTCGGCCAGCCGGGAATCTTCGATCTGCGCCACATATGTTGCCGCATTCCACGCCGCCAGCAGGGTGGAAGTGCCGATAGTCGCGCGCTCGCTATCAAGCTCGTCGGGCAGGGTGTGCATCTCATAGCGGAACAAGGCCTGGTCGCTGGGCAGCGGATCGAGACGGAAATCATCGGCTTGCTCGCCCAGCGCGTCTCGCGTGGCATCGATCAGCGCGCGGCGCGAGGTGCCAAACGGATCCTCACCGGGCCAGACCTTCTGCACAATCTCCAAGGCTGGATCGTTGCCTGCCGAATGAATGCCCAAAAGCCGCCCGCCCGGACGCAGTGCGCGAGACAGCGGTGCCAACACGCGTTCGGCCTTGAACCGGGTCGGCGCGCGCAGCCGGAAAGGCTGGCTGGCCAGCACAAGGTCGAAATCCGCCACGGGATCCTCTCGGCGAGGGATCACACCGTCGAGAAGAAAGCGACAGTCATCGCGATAGATTACCAGGGTGGTAGGAGTTTCGGGCACCAGGCTGCCGCCATTCGCGCTGGCCTTGGTGCGCCAGTTTTCCGCCAGGAAAGGCTGCAATTCCAGGATCTGCTTTTCGAAGGCCGCCGTGGTTGATCCGCTAAGCCGAACTTCCTTCCACACATGCTTGGCCTGACCTGCGGGGGAGCGGGGGGTCAGCCACGGGGCTTCGGCATAGGAAATGTTGGTCACTGCAAGGACCATCTCAGGATGTTCGAAAAAGCGGTCGGGCATCTTGTCCAGCGTCAGCCTGACATCTTCCAGGCTGATTTCCTTACCGGCGATGAAAAACGGGAAGCGCTCATACCGCTCGTGCATCGATCGCAGCACCCGGGCAAGCACGGTTCCGTCGCCCATCCCCGCGTCGAAAAATCGCACGGCCGGCGGGGCCGGATCAAGCGCCGCCAGTTCCCGCGCGGTCCGCTCGGCCACAACCCACTTTTCGGAGCAGGTGTTGACGAACATCAGATATTTCTGGCGATTGTCGTAAAAGCGGAAGTTCTGCGATGTGTTGCCCGGGCTTGTGCCGTCATCTGCCTTGCTGGGTGTTGTCATCGCGCTCCCTTCCCTTCGCGGCGTGCTCCCTGGCCGCCTTGTCTTGGGGGGTGTGCGCGAAATCAGGCAATGCGGTAAACCACAATCGATCCCACAACCAATCTATCGGGATTAGCCCCAAGCTAGGTTCGTTGGAATCCGAACACTGATTGGCCTCAAAGAACCGGATCACCCATAGCTGGTGGTTGCCGGGCGGCCGATGCGCCCGGACGACACTTCTGCCGTAAATCCAAGATTTTTTAAGAGGGTGGTGGACGCACTAGGGCTCGAACCTAGGACCCGCTGATTAAGAGTCGAGATCTACGGGTTTGCGGTGTGGTGCGCAGGACTACTCAAATCTGCACTAATATACTGATATTATGCGCTTAGGGATCCTCATTGACTACTTCTATTTCCCTTCAATTACGCGTCAATTCTCTCCAATGTGGTTGCTAGGTGGTCGCTGGCTACATTGCGAAACCCGCTGTTTTCTGGCATATGGAACGGCCCGTTGAGGTCCATACTGCATGCCCAGACTGACCAAAACCCTCGTTGATTCTTTAGCGGTGCCGCTTTCTGGGCCTTCGTTCGCTTGGGACGACCGGCTAGCGGGCTTTGGCATTAAGGTCTTGACGAACGGTAGTCGCAAATATGTCCTCAAGTACCGGACGCACGGGGGCCGCGCTGGCACTCAGCGGTGGCTCTCTTTGGGTTCGCACGGCTCAATAACGTGCGACCAAGCAAGGGCGCTTGCCCAACAGTATCTTGCTGCTGTCGCGACAGGTTCGGATCCGCAAGCCCAGAGAAAATCGTTGGCAACGGCACCGACCCTTGCCGACGCCTGGGATCGGTTTGAGCGGGATCACTTGGGTCTGAAGAAGGACTCAACTCAGCGCAGCTACAAGGCGATCTGGGTCGATAAGCTAAAACCAGCGTTTGGCCGGCGCCGCATCAAGGACATGACACGAAGCGACGTCGACGCCTTTCACAAGAAGCTCTCAGGTACGCCTTACCAGGCAAACCGTATCCTAGCCCTGCTTTCACGGCTCATGAACCTGGCGGAAGCCTGGGAATGGCGGCCCCAGGGGACAAACCCTTGTCGGTATATTGTCAAGTTTGCCGAAAGTGCTCGACAGAGGTTTCTTTCTGGTTCCGAAATTTCGGCCATCAGCTCAGCCACAGCCCAGCTTCTAGCGGATCAGGATATTACGCCACACGCAGCCAACATACTGCACATGTTGTTGCTGACTGGTGCGAGGTCAGGGGAGCTGGCAAGCGCTGAATGGGGTTGGGTAGACTGGGACAATATGATCATCGCCTTGCCGACGAGCAAGACGGGCGCAAAGCCAATCTATTTGTCTGATGATGCGGGCTCGCTACTGCGTGAGCAGCACGAACGATCAAAGTCGCAGAAGTACATTTACCCTGGGCGCTCTGAGGGCAAGCATATCCACAACCTACGCAAGCCATGGGCACGCATCTGTGACAAAGCAGGGCTGAGCGGCGTGCGGGTGCATGACCTGCGGCATACGAACGCCAGTCTCGCCCTGAGCACTGGTACCAGCCTTGCCGTGGTGGGAAGGCTATTGGGTCATACTCAGGCTCAAACGACCTTGCGGTACGCCCACCTGGAGTCAGACCCTGCGCTGCGCGCGGCGAACTTGATTGGGCAGCGAGTGCGGGACTCGATTGCCCGGCAGGACTAGAAGGCGGAACTCGCCCCGATCTGTGCCTCTGGGGGCAAGCGGACCGAGACGAGTTCCTAGCGTTGGCGACTAATTTGGGAAAAGCCGCTGCGCGTTCGATATTCCGATTTGCACCGGCCTAACCCAAGGCGCCTCGCCAAGGGTCATCTGCATTTGCAGGTGACTAGCCGGATGTGCTTCCGAATGCACGGCGATACTCATCCTGGCAAGCCTATCGTGGACGGGAATCATGAGTGATCCTGAGAAGGAGTGCGATTATCAGATGGCCAAGGTAGCCCGCCAGCTTGGACGGCACTTCGGAAGCGATATCGCCTGATCAAAGAGGACAGATGCAGGATCGCGTGGCGCGTCAGTTGAAAAACTATCAAAGAATAGCTGTGCCGATTTCCCAGTGGGAAGAAGGTTCTTGTTACCCGAATGTCACGATTCGCGTTGCCTTTCCGTAAGTCGGGAATGCGCGTTGCCGAATTGTCGTATGAGCGCTAGTGGCCGCCTCCCCTACGGGGACCAAGACTTAAAAATAAGGAAATATAATGCGTTATCTCACGATTTCCGCAGCCGTTGCCGCATGTGCATTCGCTGCTACTCCCGCTCTTGCAAATGAAGCCCGCGTTGAAGCTCGCGGCGGTATTGCGTGGGTGTCAGGCACCAGCACTGAATCGATCGGTCTTGCTGTTGGCTACGACGCGGACCTCGACGATAGCTTTTTCGCTGGAATCGAAGCCGTTGCTGATACCGATTTCGACTTTTCGGACCCTGTGCTGGGCGTGAACGCCCGCCTTGGCGCGAACGTCGGTGAAGGCGGCAAGGCCTTTGTTACCGCTGGCTACGCTTACGACACCTGGAGCGAATTCGATGACGCGGTGATCGGCGCTGGCTATCAGCACAACATCGGCACCAACGCCCTGCTGAGCATTCAGTACCAGCGGTATGTCGACCTCGACATCAACCGCGCGACTGTGGGCCTCGGCTTCCGCTTCTAATGATCAGGCGCGGGGGGATGCGATCTGCGTTCTCCCGCGCTCCATTCTAGATATCTGATGACCAGCCGGTTCTGACGGGCAAATATGCCTTCCATTCGCTCCGCCACACGGCTGCGAGCGGCTGGATTGAAAGCAACATCGATCTGAAGCGGCATTAGGTATGGATCGGGCACGAAAATACCCGGCTTACCTTGGCTACGCTTGGGCATTTACTGAAGGATGCCGACATGAATGCGGAATTGGCATTGAAGCCGTTGACGCGCTTGGAATGTCCGACCGCATCTACGTCAACAAGTGATGGTTCGTCGGCGAGGCGACAATAGTCCGCTAACCACCCCATTTCCGTCGCTTCGCCGGCTGCGCCAGAAGCTCAAATGCAGACAGTCGGCCAACTACCCCATGGAGCAAAGCTGGGGGAGGCGTCGCAATTTGTCGCATCAGCGTCAAAATATCACAATTTCCGTATCTTTCACTAGATGAGATTGATACCCCCAATCTCGGACTACCTATTGGGTGCTGGGGATAGTAAATGAAAGATAAATTTCGTTCGATTGCGCTACTTGCAAGCTTTATTTTTCTGGTATCTTCGCCTGCTATTGCTCAAGAACGCTCAGCGGTCAGGCAGGGGTTCGAGCTCGCTCCAAACAGCGGCAAGCGAATTCTTGTCTTTAGGCCGTCAATTAGTGTCGGCGCCCAATCAACTGGTGGAATGTTCGAGCCCAACGCTGAATGGACCGATCAAGCTAGGGAAAACCTTCAGGTTGCACTTGATGCGCTGCAATCTCGTCTTGGAAACGAGGTCATAGTTGCTCCAGAAGCGTTTGGCGAGGATGCACGAAATCTCCAGGAACATATGGCACTTTTTTCGGCCGTTTCTCAGGCGGTGATCGAGTATCAGTTTTTCGTTGGAAACCGGCTGCCAACCAAGAAGCGCGACAATAGGGAAGATGTATTTGATTGGTCCTTGGGTGAGGGTGTTGCTGACCTCCCTGGGGCAGAAGGCGCTGACTATGGTCTCTTCATCTATAATCGGGACGCATACGGCTCTACGGGTCGTAAAATCCTTCAGGTGTTGGCTGCATTCGGCCCCGGACTTGCTGTGCAATCTGGCGAACATGTGGGCTACGCGGGACTGGTTGATCTCCGGACGGGCGATCTATTGTGGCTTAATGCAGATGGCGCAATGGGAGGCGACCCTCGCGAAGTGGACGGATCACAAAAACGTGCAAGACAGCTCCTGGAGGAATTCCCAGGCAGCGACATCGAGGCAGAATGATGTTTCGTTTTGCTCTCGCAAGCATAGTTACCGGGCTCCTCAGTTGTGCCTCGGCAGCCGGTGCGTTGGCGCAGTCAGCGCCCATTCTTCCGCCTTATCAGGGTGTTTATCAGCCAGTCGGCGTCGATGAGATTGGGATTTGGCAAGAGGATGACGAAGGTGAGCGTCGGTTGGCGGCTTCGCCATTAGTAATTCGTGATGAGCGCCTAACCTCGTATGTCAAAGATGTGCTTTGCAGCGCCGTTGGAGAAGACCGCTGCAGCGCAACCCGCGTTTACATCATGAGAGAACCCACATTCAACGCTACGATGTCACCAAACGGCACGATGCGCGTATTCAGCGGCCTTCTCCTCCGAATGAGAAGCGAAGCGGAACTGGCTGCTATACTTGGCCATGAATTTGGGCATTTCGAGAGCAGGCATAGCTTGAACATCTTCAAGTCGCAGCGTCGTGGAACTGACTTGCTTGCTTGGGGTGCCTTGCTGGCAAGTATGTCGCCAAGTTACGATGTGCGGCGAAATTATCGGAATCTCGAAATTTCAGTTTATGGGAATCTCTTTCGCTATAAGCGCGATCAAGAACGCGAAGCGGACACTCTAGGGATTGTCTACTTAAATAATAGTAATTTGCGACCACAAGCCGCATCGGAAGTGTGGCAGAACTTAATGGGGGAAATCGAGGCCTCTGCAAATTCAAGAGGGCTGAGCCGACCTAGGTTTAATGCAGTAGCCTTTACGGCCTCCCATCCACCAGAAGGCGAGCGTGCGGCATATCTTTCGCAACTAGCTTCGCCAGAAGGTGCTAGCAGAGATGACGGGGCTGCACGTTATCAGGAAGTACTTTCGACCTGGCTTCCAATGTTTCTGGATGACCAGATCAAGCTCAATGATTTTGGCGCAAGTGAGTACATAATTGAGAGCCTCGCGCGAAATGGCTGGACAGCAACTTTGTGGTTCGCTCGCGGGGAGCTTTATCGAACTCGCGGTAACCAGCGAGATTTGGTAAATGCCGCGCAGTTCTATGCAAATGCCATCGGAATGGATGCGAACTTAGCCGAGGCCTATCGTGGCCTGGGGCTATCGCTTCTCAAAACCAACAATATGACTGACGGTGAGGCCGCACTTCGGCGATATCTGGAACTGAATCCAGATGCAGATGATGCGATGATGATCCGGCTCATGGTGCCTACGGAGAACTCACAATGACAATTCGCAATCTCTCGATGAGTGCAGTCAGCGCAATTTTGGTTGCGTCACTTCTGCCAAGTCCGGCCAGTGCACACGGTCTTCGTGAGATGGGTGAAACCGTTGAGGTCGCCGATTCAAATATGGCTGTCACACCCTCCCGTGACTGGAACAGGCTTAGCGGTAATATTGGCAGAAGGACCGAAACTTGGACACTCGATGGCGGGCAGCTGAACGATGTCACCTTTTATGGCGGCATTGAAATTGGTGATCCACTTGTCAGAGAGCAGAACAGGAGGCAGGAGCCTTTGCCTAAGTTTACGGAGACTACACTGCTAATTGAAATACCTGAGTTGTTAGAAGGTACTTACCGTACATACAAGAGCATTGGCACATTCGAAACATTATCCGCCGAACCCATCAGATTTTTAGGCCATAGCGGGGTGCTATTCACATACGAATACACCGATGTGGACGAGTTAACGCGAAAGGGGGAGGCAAGAGCTTCAATCATTGACGGTGAGCTGTACATGGTGACTTTTGACGCACCTCGCCTCCATTATTTTGAACAGGTTATCGGGGATTTTCGCGCTCTTGCTGATAGCTCCAGATTGGAGTGAGCAGATAGGTAGAAGGGGGTAAGCTTTCAAATGCGCGTCGAGCAATCAAGACCTTTCGTGCGCGCAGCTTGCCGGGGGGTTTTGATGTCGAGCGGTATGCTCCCATTAGATGAGAAGGATCGCACCGCCTTTAACTGGGTGACCGCTCTTCAAATCCCTTGCAGGCCGAGAACCGGGTGAGGGCTAACCTTATGGCAGTTCGTGCGGCGCTGCGCACTCAGCCCTAAACTCATCGCTAGGATGGGCAGCAAAGGCCATCACGCGCGGTTTGCGAAACATGGCATTCTCTACCTTTTGCCATGAAAGCGGTTGGGCCGATTGCTGACAGTCGGCCTTTGCATGGGCGCTGGGCAAAGCTGCCGGAAACGGTCCCTCCGCTTCGAGGGGCCAAGACTTGGATTGCTACCGTCGCGATCCGTCCGGAGTTTGCTCTACCCCAGCGACGATTCAGGTCGAAAGCGACTGACACTAGGTCGCGCGGCATAACCGCGCAGCTTGTAAGTTGTTCTATCGGGTGGGTGGCGCGCTAGATTAAGATCCCATGGGGATGGCACCGGCCTTTAGGCAAGGTGCCTGTCAACCCCAGGAGGCCATCTCATGCAAAAGATTAAACGAATATCCGACGAGCAAGCAATCATCCAAAATGAACTGACCGAGATTTTCATATCCCTCAAACTCAGTCGGTCGAGCTGTTGTTTGACAAGGCCATTCACAGCTTGTCTGCACGCGCCTTGCCACTCCTTCATACAGGCTGCCCGCACAGCTGATTATAACGACCGTGACTATTTTCGTTTGATTTCGTCCCGATGTGTGAGACCTTTGCGGTTCCTTGGCGAGTCACGCGAGTTACCGAACACCCGATAGATTGCCCGGAAGAATAAACAGCACCAGGCCAGGTCTCTCGTCGTGCTCTCAATAAGGTAAAGCCCTGAAAACAGGGTGCTTATAATGGGAGAGAAACGATGAGGGGAATCGCCTTTCGCGGCGTATTTGCGCGCCGTCAGATCAGCATGACAGCACTGGCAATCAGCTTGGCGACGGGCCTCGCGGCCCCGACGGCAGCGCAGGATCCAGCAGCCGACGACAACGATCGAATTGTCGTCACCGGCTCGCGCGTGGAGCGCAGCACATTCGAGACAAACACGCCGGTGACCGTGCTCGATTCTGAAGACATCGAAAACTTGGGCCTGACCGACGTGGGCGAAATCGTCAGCCAGCTGCCGTCGAACTCCAACTTCTTTTCTTCGAACAACGTCGGGCTGGGCAACTTCAATGTGGGTGCGCAATTCGTCAATCTGCGCGGGCTCAACCCGTTCTTCGGCACCCGCACTTTGACGCTGGTGGACACCCGCCGTGTGGTGCCCACCGCCACCGGCGGCGGGGTGGACATTACCCTGATCCCCTCGATGCTGGTCCAGCGGGCCGAGACGGTGACCGGCGGGGCCTCGGCACTTTATGGCTCTGATGCCATCGCCGGCGTGGTTAACGTGATTCTCGACACCGAGCTCGACGGGCTGCGCGCCCAGGTCGACTTCAGCCGTACGACGCACGGCGACGGCAACGAATACCACGGGTCTGCCGCCTGGGGCACCGACTTTGCGGACGGGCGCGGCCACATCGTGGTCGGCGGGGAATACCAGCAGACCGATTCAATCGGCAATTGCAGCGAGGAACGCAGCTGGTGTGACGATCGGTATGCGGTCTACACCAACCCCGATTTCGCCACCAACGGCCAACCCCACTATATCATCGGGGCGGATGGCTATGCCGGCAATGTCAGCAGCACCGGCGTTCTGGTACCCTGCCTGGTGTTCAACTTCGGCGTGTGCGTGAACGTGCCGGCGCTGAGCGGTGACCTGGTGCAATTTAACGCCGCCGGAACCGGCACCGTGCCGTATGACCGGGGCCTCTATTCGGCCGGAGCCGGCTTCTTTGGCTTCCGCCAGGGTGGTGACCAGTTTGCCGTGCCCGCCTATTCCGGCACCACGCTGCGCCCGGAGGTTGAGCGCTATGCCGCGCTAAGCCACGTCACCTATGATCTGACCGACGGCGTCGAGATGTTTATCGAAGGCTCCTATGCTCACAGCGCCGCCGTCAATCCGGTGGCGACGGGGGCGATCGGGCCATATGCACTGGAGATCTTCGAGCGCGGCTATGTCGGCAACCGCATCGTGGCCGACAACGCCTTCCTGCCCGCTGCGGTCGCCGCCAGCCTGCCGGCGGACGGCGCGCTGTTCGGACGTGACATGCTCAATGTGCAGGCCGCCCGCAACGAAACCAACAACTCCACCTGGCGTTTGCTGGGCGGGTTCAATGGCGACCTGAGCGATGATTTCCGCTGGAATGTCTACTACTCGCACGGCCAGAACAAGAATGACCAGCACCTGTACCACAACGTCGTCAGCAGCTTCCTCAACTACAGCCTCGACGCGGTGCGCAACCAGGCGAACCAGATCGTCTGCGGGGTGACCATTCCGGGCCGCATCAATCCCAACACCGGCGCGCCCTATACTGCTGGCGATGTGACCAGGGCGAGCTCTGCGGGCCCATGCGTTCCGCTCAACCTGTTCGGCGCGGGCAACGCCAGCCAAGCTGCGATCGACTATGCCTTCCGCACGCTGGATGAATACTCGACCATCCGGCAGGACGTTGCCGCACTCAACATCAACGGTGACCTGTCTGAAGGTTGGGGTGCCGGGCCGATCAAGCTGGCCACCGGCGTGGAGTGGCGTCGCGAGGCCATCAGGGTCACGCACAACCTTGCCAACACCCCGTACTACAACGACTTCTTCCTCAGCTACGGTCTGGATTTCGGTGGCCACATCGATGTGCTGGAAGGCTATGTGGAAACCAATGTGCCGGTTTTCTCGAACGCAGCATTTGGCGACTACTTCGAGCTCGATCTGGCTGCACGCATCACCCGCAACGAGAATACTGGTACGCTGGGCGCAAACGCCGGGCAATCGGGCAAGAGCGAGTTCGTTACGTGGAAAGCCAGTGCCATCTGGGACGTGACCGACTGGGTGCGTATACGCGCAACCCGTTCGCGCGACGTGCGCGCGGCACAATTCCGCGAACTGTACCAGACCTATGCCACCACGGTGGGCGGGCCGTTCGGCTCGGTCAACAATCCGTGGAACTCGGGCCTGACCGATCCCACGGCGATCACCTCGGGCGGCAATGTGAACATCCGGCCGGAAAAGGCCGACACGTTGACAGCGGGCATGGTGTTGAACCCACACGGGGCGCTTGAGGGGTTCCGCCTCTCGGCCGACTGGTACCAGATCAAGATCACCGATGCGATCGCCGGTCCCCCGGTGGGCGTGGGGGCAAACAACATCGTCAACCTGTGCTTCAACGGCGACCAGGCCTTTTGCGACCTGATCGTGGGTGAAGGAACCGCTGATATCATTTCGGTCGCCAACACCGCGCAGAACCTCCAGGGGTTCACCACCCGCGGGGTGGATTTCGAGGCCGCCTACGCCACCGACGTGGGGCCGGGCGAGTTCTCGATCCGCGTACTCGCCTCGCTGCTGTACGACCAGCTGTTCGCCACCGGGCTTGGTTCGCCAGTGATCAACTTTGCCGGCCAATCGGGCCCGACGGCAGCGTTCGGCACGTTCAACACCTCGCCCAAGTGGCAGGGCAATGCCTTTGCCACCTGGTCACAGGGTCCGTTCACCGGCACGGTGCAAGTGCGCTATGTCGGCCCGGGCAGCTTCTACGTGCAGACCCCCAGCGGCGGCGCGCCGGTGGCACCGGGCGATCCTGGCTACGCCACCAGCAACCCCAACAGCGTCAGCGACAACACGGTCGGTTCGGCGGCTTACGTCAACCTGTCGGCGTCGTATGACCTCATCGAAGGGGTGCAGCTGTTCGGTACGGTCAACAACCTGTTCGATCGCGAGCCGGTGATTGCGCCGGGCGGCAACGGCTTCCCGACCAACCCGGTCTATTTCGATACCTTCGGGGCGACCTACCGGGTGGGCGCACGGTTGCGCTTCTAAGTCCTGTTCAGAGCCACGCGAAGGCCCGTCCCGGCAATGCCGGGGCGGGCTTTTCGCAAGTGCGACCGTACCCAGTAGCATTGCTGCCCAAACCGACCAAAAGCGTCCCGTTCCCCCCGGAGCGCGCAGACAACATATCAGCCTAGTGATTGGCGTGCCTGCTTGGTCCGTAATCCAAAACCTCTACTAAGTGAATGGTACGCAGGCGGGCTGTTTCAACCTTGCGGCGCGTCAGCCCAAGATCCGTCGTATTGCTTTCGTCAGAGTGATTATTGGTTGTGCAGCTTCACCGTTGCATCGCCAGGCGATCACGCCGTCAGGACGCAGCAGCAGGACCCCATCTGCA
>JAZKFK010000354.1:0-1723 GCA_040386475.1 Pseudomonadota bacterium
CCAGCGCCAGGATCAGCACCGTGGGGTAGAAGATCGTCGGCTGCTCCATCAGGTGGGTATAGTTATGGGCCTTCCACACGGTTTGTGGCGGCAGCACGGCTTCAAGATCCTGGCCCCGGCCGCCGGGCTTGGCCTGCTTCAGGTCAACGCCGATCTTGCCCATCCCGGCAAAGCGGGTGACGGTCATCCACACCAGCACGACAAGCGACCAGGCCACCAGCGCCGCAGCGGGCGCCAGCATGGCTACGTTAACGGACATGGGTTGATCCTCCCCCTCGATTGATCCCAGGAGGAAGGCTGCGTTAGTGGTAAAAGATTGTCAATTGAAACCCAATTTCATGCTGGCGATGCGACAAGCGGTGGCCGCTTTCGCTCCACATCGCTAAGCTTCGGCATCGCCTTCACAGGAGACTTCCGATGACCAATCCTACCGTCACCCTCAACAATGGCGTGACCATGCCCATCCTCGGCTTCGGCGTATTCCAGATGGCCGATGCCGACGAATGCGCGGCTTGTGTCAGCGATGCCATCGATGTCGGTTATCGCCTGATCGACACCGCCGCATCATACGGCAACGAGGCGGCGGTGGGTGCGGGGATCAAGGCCAGCGGCGTGGCCCGCGAAGACCTGTTCATCACCACCAAGCTGTGGGTCGACAGCGCCAGCTATGCTGGCGCAATGGCCGCTTTCGACCAGTCGATGGCCAAGTTGCAGCTCGACTATCTCGACCTCTACCTGATCCACCAGCCCTATGGTGATGTTTACGGCGCGTGGCGCGCAATGACCGAACTGTACCGTTCCGGTCGCGTCCGCGCCATCGGGGTGAGCAACTTCTACCCTGACCGGTTGCAGGACTTCTTACTGCACAACGAGGTGGCGCCGGCAGTAAACCAGATCGAACTGCACCCGTTCCACCAACAGGTGGATGCCCTGGCGCTGCACCGCGAGCTGGGGGTGCAGGCGGAGGCATGGGGGCCGTTTGCCGAAGGGCGCAACGGCCTGTTCGAAAACCCGGAACTGGCGGCCATCGGCGTGAAGCACGGCAAAAGCGTGGCGCAGGTGGTGCTGCGCTGGCTGATCGAGCAGGATGTGGTCGCCATTCCCAAGACCGTTTCACGCGCCCGGATGGAACAGAATTTCGCAGTGTTCGATTTCCAGCTCGACAGCGAAGACCTGGCCACCATCGCCGCGCTGGAAACCGGCGCCAGCGCCTTTTTCGATCACCGCGATCCGGCGATGGTCAGGTGGCTCGGCACACGCAAGCTGGCGGGTTAGCCGCCGGCCAGCACCGCCGCAAAGCTGGCCGCATCCACGTTACCGCCGCTGGCGATGACCGCGGTGTTTTCGTCCGCATCCACCTTGCCCGCCAGCACCGCCGCCAGCGCCACCGAGCCGCCGGGTTCCAGCACCAGCCGCAGCCGCGAGAAGGCGAATCGCTGGGCTGCACGCACTTCGGCTTCGGTCACCCGCAGCCCATACTGGCAGCGGCGGCGGATCACGGCAAAGTTCACCTCCTGCGTCGCCAGCGTCTGCAGGGCATCGCAAGCGGTGGACGGCGGGTTGGCGATCACCGACTGAATAGACCCCGCTTCGATCGAACGGCACACGTCGTCCCACCCTTCGGGCTCGACCGGGATGACCTCGGCGTCAGGGCAGGCGAGGGCCAGGCCGGCAGTCAACCCGCCGCCGCCGCAACAGGCCACGATCCGGCCCGGCTGGCGGC
>JAZKFK010000355.1:0-6519 GCA_040386475.1 Pseudomonadota bacterium
AAACGGCGGTGATGCGGCTGGGCACGATCTTGCCACGCTCGGACATGAAGCCCTGCAGCAGGCGCGTGTCCTTGTAATCGATCTTCGGCGCGTCCTTGGCCGCGAACGGGCAGGACTTGCGACGGCGGAAAAACGGGCGGGCCATCAGATGCGCTCCTCACGGGTTTCGCGGCGCTTACGGTCGCGGTCGTTCTTGCGCATCATGGCCGAAGGACCTTCTTCCAGCTCGTCGACGCCAATGGTCAGCCAGCGGATGATGTCTTCGTTGATGCGGTTCTGGCGCTCAAGCTCGGCGACCAGCGTGCCGGGACCGTCGATGTTCAGCAGCACATAGTGTGCCTTGCGGTTACGATCGATCTTGTAGGCGAGGGACTTGAGACCCCAGGTCTCGGTCTTGGTGACCTTGCCGCCGAAGCTTTCCACGATTTCCGTGATGCCGGCAGCCAGCGCATCAACCTGAGCCTGGCTCAGATCCTGACGCGCGAGGAACACGTGCTCATAAAGAGCCATGTTACGCTTCCTTTCATGTTCATGCCGATCGCTGGCTGATCCGTCCGGATGACGGGGCCCCTCCGGCTTTCTTGGTTTGCAGCCTTAGGGTTTTGGCCCGAAGACTGGTTTCCGAAGGGCCCGTCGGCCCCCCGGAAGCGGCGCTCTTAGACGAATTGCCCTGCAATGCAAGCGCCGCTAGGCTTTACGGCGACAAGGGAGAGGAAACCTGATGCTGAAATATGTTGCCGCAGCTGCGGCCTTGCTGGCCACAACTGCCGTATCCGCGCAAGTGGCGCCGCCAGAACCGGGGCTGGAACTGCTCTATCGCTCGCGCGTGACGCTGGCACCGGCAATCGACGTGGGCGAGACCGCGCTGGGCCACCGGCGGATCATCCCGATCACCGGCGGGACATTTGAAGGCCCGAACATGCGGGGCGAGATCCTGCCGATGGGGTGGGACTGGCAGCTCGACCGGCCTGACGGATGCACCCAGATCATCGCCGACTATTTCCTGCGCACCGATGATGGCGTGGTGATCAACGTGATTAATTCGGGCGCGCTGTGCCGTCCGGGCGCCGATGGCTCGCCGCCGCCGCCGGTACGCACCAGCCCGGTGTTCGAAGCACCGCGCGGCAAATACGAATATCTCGGCAAGGGCGCCTACATCGGCACGCTGGGGCTGGATACCAGCGGCGGGGAACCGGCGGTGATCATCACGGTTTACCGCTCCAACTGATCGCATCTTGCAGCCTCGGCTGGCTGCGGGCAAAGCAGCGACGGATCAATCTCGATAATGTGAAGGAACTGCGATGCCGAGCGGCCTTGTCGCCCTGCTTGACGATATTTCGGTAATTGCCAAGGTGGCGGCGGCATCGGTGGACGATGTCGGCGCTGCCGCCGCGCGTGCCGGTTCCAAGGCGGCGGGTGTGGTGATCGACGATGCGGCGGTGACGCCAAGCTATGTCACCCAGTTCACGCCGGATCGCGAATTGCCGATCATCTGGAAGATCACCAAGGGCAGCTTGCGCAACAAGCTGCTGATCCTGCTGCCCGCCGCGCTGTTGCTCAGCCAGTTTGCCCCATGGGCGATCACGCCGCTGCTGGTGCTTGGCGGCCTGTTCCTGTGCTATGAAGGCGCGGAAAAGGTGATGGAGAAACTGGGCGCCGAAAAGCATGGCGCAACGCTGGAAGATCCGATCACTGACGTGGCCGCGTTCGAGAAAGAGCGCGTTTCAGGCGCCGTTCGGACCGATTTTATCCTCTCTGCCGAGATTATGGCCATTGCCCTTGCTGAAGTGGCGAGTGAGCCGCTGGTAACGCGCGGCCTGATCCTGGCGCTGGTTGGCATTGTGATCACCGTGGTGGTCTATGGCGCGGTGGCGCTGATCGTGAAGATGGACGATATCGGCCTGCATCTGGCCGAACAGCGCACGACTGCTGCCGAGCAGAAGCTGGGTCGCGGCCTGCTGAAAGCCATGCCGATCCTGCTGGCGGCGCTGTCCAGCATCGGCACCGTAGCCATGCTGTGGGTCGGCGGCGGCATTTTCCTGCACGGGGCTGAAGAACTTGGCCTGCCTGCGCCAGCGCATCTGGCGCACGATATCCAGCATGCGGTGGAGCATGGCACCGGGGCGCTTGGCGGGGTGCTTGGCTGGCTGACCTACGCGGGCCTGTCGGCCGTGGTCGGGCTGTTGCTGGGCGCGATCATAGCATTTGTGCTGCATAAGGTGCTGAAGGTCGGGGCGCACTGACTACGGGCTGAGGTGGCTCGGGCATACCGGTAGGCACAGGTGGGCGGATGACTTCGACCACCTGCTCCTGCGCGATTCCCAGGTCCGGCATCACGGTTTCCAGCGTGTCGCGCCGCCGTCGCCGTTCGTCGGCGATCCAGCTGTCGACATCGTTCCAGCAACGCCCATCGGTGCACTCAACGCGCCCGTCGGGATGGATCACGTGCCATATGTCCTCATCCGCCGCCCGGGGATCGATCACCAGCGGGGTCATGGTCCGCTCGGTGCTGACCGACCAGCCGAGCACGTTGCACTTGACCAGATCGACCTGGTTGTCATCGAAATAGGCGGTGACGAGGTACGTGCCTGGCAAGGCCGGCACCATCCCCGCACTGGCCGGGCGGTAGTTCTTGACCATGCTGGTCCCCCTGTTGCGAGAAGGACCGTGCCACGCGGTGCTGAACCAGCCGCGAAGGAGCATCGTTAACGCGGTTTTAGCTAAGCCAGCCGGGCCAGTATATCGCGGGCGAATTCGCTGAGGGTGTCATCGCGTGCGCCCATGATCACCACCCGGTCACCCGGCTGGGCGAGGGCGACAATGCGTGTCCCGCAATCCGCACGTTCTGGCACGTATTCGGCCTGGCCACCGGCTTGCTCGATCAGGCCGATGATCCGCTCGGTCCCCTCGCTGCGGTCCACCGTGCCGCCGAAATAGACCGGATCGCACATGATCGTCACGTCATCCGGACCCAGTTCCCTGGCGAAGGTCTGTGCCAGTTCGTGGCCCATCTGGCGCAACGGGCCATAGCCGTGCGGCTGGAAGAAGGCGATCACCCGGCCTGGCTGGCTTTTCAGCGTACGCAGCGTAGCGCGGCACTTTTCAGGGTTGTGGCCGAAATCATCGATCACGGTGATTCCGCCGGACGAAGTGCCGACAATGTCGAACCGCCGCGCCAGCCCCCTGAACTCGGTCAGGGCGAGCACGGCATCGTGCATCTCGATCCCCGCCGCCACGGCGCCGGCAATGGCCGCCAGCGCATTGGCCAGGTTGTGCCGCCCCGGCATTGGCAGGCGCAGGGGATGTACCGTCTGGTCGCGCCGATCGAGGACCAGCGCCGAGATGCTGGTGGGGCCTTCACGGATTGAGCCGAGTTCCACGCCGATATCGGCCTTCTGGTGCTCAATCGCGAAGGTGATCCTGCTCTTGGCGCGTTCACCCAGGAAGCGGGCATCCTCGTCATCCAGGTTGATTGCCGCCGTGCCCGCGCGGGCCACGAAATCGCCGAACAAGCGGCGTAATTCCTCGATGGACTTGTGATCCAGACTGACATTGAGCAGCACCGCCACGGATGGATTGTACAGGTCGATGGAGCCGTCGCTCTCGTCCACTTCGGCCACGAAGGTCCGACCGCGCCCGACGACGGCGCTGGCGAATGGATTGTCCCGCCCGGCGAAGTTCTTCATCACCGCACCGTTCATGATCGTGGGATGGGTGCCATCCTTTTCGATGATCCAGCCGATCATGCCGGTAACCGTGCTCTTGCCGCTGGTGCCGCCGACGGCGATCGAGCGCGGCGCTGCGTTGAAAAGCGTGCTGAGCAATTCGGCCCGCGTCACCCGCGCACAGCCCAGTTCCTTGGCCCGGGCGACTTCGGGCACGGTATCTTCGATCGCCGCGCTGGCCACCAGCACCTGATTTGGCGAAGTGATCCCGCTGCCATCCTGATGGAAGATGCGGATGCCCTGGCGGCGTAGCCAGTCGAATTTCTCAAGCGTGCGCCCCTGGTCCCAGCTGCGATCCGATCCCGCCACATCCGCGCCCATGCCGCTGGCGATCATGGCGAGCGGTAACATGCCGGATCCTCCGATGCCGCAGAAGAACAGGGGGCGGGCGAGAATTTCTGTGCTTGTCAGCTGATCCATGAACCGTGCCTATTATGGCAGTGGCACTTTGGAAAGCGGCTGGTAGGAATGTTTCCGCATGTCCACGAAAATTGCCCTCGTCTGTCCCGGAAAACCCCTGCTGCCAGAGCGGGCAGAGGCGGTCCTCGCGCTGGCCGAGGCGGAATACCCCGACGTTGAACTGGCCTTCCATCCGCAATGTTTCCTTGAACACGGCCACTTTGCCGGGACGGATGAAGCGCGACTGGCGGCATTCCTGGAAGTGGCCAACGATCCGGCGGTGGACGGAGTGTGGTTCGCCATGGGCGGCTATGGTTCAAACCGGATCGCCGCCGCAGCGCTGGCCGGATTGGGGCCGGCGGCGCAGGACAAGACATACCTCGGCTATTCCGATTGCGGTACGCTGCTGGGCGGGCTCTATCGCAACGGCATCGGCAAGCCGGTCCACGGGCCGCTGGCAGGCGATATCCGGCGCGAGGGCGGTGATGACGCGGTGCGCCGCGTGCTCGATTTTTTTTCCGGCAATTCGCGAGGGCTGGAGCCGGGCCTCGACCATCGCCCCGCTGTCGCCTTTAACCTGATGACCCTGGCCATGCTGGTGGGCACCGAATTCATGCCCGATGTGGCTGGCCACGTGGTGCTGGTGGAGGAAGTGGCCGAGCATCTCTATGCGGTTGACCGGCTGATGTTCCACGTCACCCAGCATTTGCATGGCATTGCCGGGCTGCGGCTGGGCCGGGTATCCGATGTGCCCGAGAATGACCGGCCATTCGGCTCTAGCGATGAGGATATTGCCCGCTTCTGGTGTGCCCGCGCGGGCATTCCCTATCTGGGCCGCGCCGACATCGGGCACGATGCTGCCAACAGGATTGTCCCCTTCGGTCTTGCCTGATTGGGCCAGCGGTCATAGTCGCCCCCTCCAGACTGAGGAGTGGCCCGGTTCAAGGAGATTGCGCCATGATTGCATTCGTGTTCCCCGGACAGGGCAGCCAGAAGGTCGGCATGGGTGTGGAACTCGCCGCCGCCAGTGCGGCCGCGCGCGAGGTGTTTCAGGAAGTGGACGAGGCACTGGGCCAGAAGCTGTTCGCACTGATGGCTGAAGGGCCGGAAGACCAGCTGATGCTCACCGCCAACGCCCAGCCCGCCATCATGGCTCATTCGCTGGCCGTAGCGCGCGTGCTGGAGCGGGACTTTGGCCTATCGCTGACGCAGAAGGGCGAAGCAGTCGCGGGCCATTCGCTGGGTGAATATTCGGCGCTGGCCGCCGTTGGCGCGTTTTCGCTGGCCGACACCGCGCGCCTGCTGCGCTTGCGCGGACAGGCGATGCAAGCCGCCGTGCCGGTTGGAGTGGGCAGCATGTGCGCGCTGCTAGGCGCGGACCTGGAGAAGGCGCAGGCACTGGCCGATGCGGCTGCCGAAGGCGAAGTATGCGAAGTGGCCAATGACAATGATCCGGGGCAGGTCGTGCTTTCAGGCCATGCCGGGGCCATCGCCCGCGCGGTGGAGCTGGCCAAGGACTTTGGCTGCAAGCGCGCCGTGCCGCTGCCCGTGTCCGCGCCGTTCCATTGCAGCCTGATGCAGCCTGCCGCCGACGCCATGGCCGAAGCCCTCACCGCCTGCCCGCCCAAGGGGCTGCTGCTGCCGGTATATGCCAACTTCACCGCCGCGCTGGTGACCGATCCCGCCGTGGAGCAGGATCTGCTGGTCAAGCAGGTCACTGGCCGCGTCCGCTGGCGCGAATCCATGATGGCAATGGGCGATGCCGGAATCACCCGCTTCGTGGAACTGGGCGGCAAGGTGGTCGGCCCGATGATCCGCAAGATCGTGCCCGAAAGCACACAGGATAGCCTGGTGACGCTGGCCGAAATCGAAGCCCTGGCCAAGGAGATTGGATGATGTTCGACCTTACCGGAATGAATGCCCTGGTCACCGGCGCCGCCGGCGGCATCGGCTCCGCCATCAGCCGGGCGTTGGCGGCACAAGGCGCGCGGGTGGCCCTGTCGGGCTCCAATGGCGCCAAGCTGCGCGCCTTCCGCGAGGAGCTGAACGAAGCTTACGCGCATCATGGCCACGATGGCCACGTCGAGATCACGTGTGACCTCAGCAATACCACGCAGGTGGAAGAACTGGTCCCAGCCGCGCTCCACACGCTGGGCGGGATCGACATCCTGGTGAACAACGCGGGCATCACGCGTGACAACCTGGCCATGCGGATGAAGGATGACGAGTGGAGCCAGGTCATCGCCGTCAACCTGGAAAGCACCTTCCGCCTGATGCGTGCGGTCACCCGCCCGATGATGAAGGCGCGCTTTGGCCGCATCATCACCATCACCAGTGTTGTGGGAGCCACCGGCAATCCGGGGCAGATGAACTATTGCGCCGCCAAGGCGGGCAT
>JAZKFK010000356.1:0-1590 GCA_040386475.1 Pseudomonadota bacterium
GGCTATATCGCCGCGCTCTAGCGCTTACTTGCGCGGATAGTCGGCCGCGTTCAGCACCCAGCCGTCCATGTCCGAGAAGTCCTCACGCGGGGGCGAAAAGATATCGACCAGCACGTTGTCGCCCTGATCGGATGGCGCGCTGGTGTGGATCACCTTGGGCGGGATCACGCAGACCGACGGGCTGAGTACCTTCACATGCTCGTCATCGCGCCACTCGTGCTGGTTGGCGATCCACGGCCAGCGCAAGTGGTGCAGGTAGAAGCCCTGCAGCGCCAGGCTGCACTGCTCGAAATCGTCGTGATGATGCGGCGAAAGCTTGGTCACATCGCGCGGGCCTTGCGGCGGGAACACGTTGACCATGAAGGTGGTGCAGCGGAAAATCTTGCCAAACCGGCCCGGCTGGTCGGGAATATCCAGGCTGTAGCTGCGGATCCTGAACCCGCCCACCGGATCGGGCCAGGCGGCGAACGGCGGGATCTGCGGGTGCGGCCCGGCATAGGCGGCGTTGTTTGCGGCCAAAGCCACCACATCGGGCGATTGGGTGGTGATCAGGCGCACGATCTGGCCGCTGCCGTGCACGGTGATGGTGCTGTCACCCGGCGGGATCATGGTGATCGAATAGCCGTCCACCGCCACCTTCTCGCCATTGGCTTCCACCGTGGCGGACATGGCCGGATCGTGCAGCAGCAGCACGTATTCATCCGCCTGCCCCTGCCGCTGGAACACCGCGCCGGGCTGGACTTCGGAATAGCACACCACGAAATTCTGCCCGCGCGTGTACCAGTTGCGCGCGTCCGGCTTTTCCTCGCGCGGAGTGTCGGTATAATAGCGGGCATAGGACGAAGCGCCGAAGGCCGCTTGCGGCGCAGTGCCTGCGGCCGTGCCAGCGGTGGCCAGCGCGGCACGCGGATCGTCGGCTTCGTACATCGGCATGGTCAGGCTCTCCCGGGCATCGTCCTGCCGCCTTATGCAGTGGCGGGCAGGGCGGCAACGGGCGCCGGGCTACAGGGCCGCACCAGCAAACTGTTGCGTCCGCCAGAGGCAAGGTTGGGTGCGTGCGCTATTGCGGGCGCCACTGCGGCGAAAGGTGGCGGGCCGGCAGGGCAAGGTCCACACTTGCCACCGGCTGGCGCGAATCCTCGGCCAGTGTCACGCGATACGAACCCGCAGCGCGGCTCCAGCCCGGATTGGCCATGTCCCACACGGCCAGCAGGCGCGGATCGATGGCCACGCTCACCCGGCGGCTCTCGCCCGGTTGCAGCGTGACCTTGGCGAACCCGCCCAGCCGCTGCGGGGCTTCCCAGCCTGCGCCGCTGACATAGACCTGCGCCGCGTCTGCCCCGGCAACCTGCCCGGTGTTGCTGACGGTGAATGTCGCCACCAGCCCCTCGCCCGCGCGGCTGACGGCCAAGCCGCCATAGCTGAACCGGGTGTAGGACAAGCCGTGGCCGAAGGGGAACAGCGGATCGTGACCCTCGCGGTCGAACCACTTGTAGCCCACCGTTGCGCCTTCGGAATAAACCACGTCGCCCGGCTGCGGATCGCCGGGGTGCGGCAACTGGGCAAGGCTGCGCGGGAAGGTGGCGGGCA
>JAZKFK010000357.1:0-1925 GCA_040386475.1 Pseudomonadota bacterium
CGGATGCGGATGATGTGGCCGTTGGAATTGCCGGCCGAAGTGCCCGATCCGACCGCCGCATTATAGTGGCGCGGGTTGGCCGCATCGGTGCCCGCCAGCGGACGGCCGGCGGCGTTGTTGTTGGTCAGCGTGAGGTAGATCTCGCCGGTTACCGGATTGGTAGCGGTCCATTCGGGCCGGTCCATCGGCGTGGCACCAAGGGCGTCGGCGGCCAGCCGCGTGTTGACCAGGATATCGGCCTGGCTGGCAAAGTTGTAGGCCGGATCAGCGCCCACGGCAGGACGATCGGGCACCTGGCCAAACACCAGCGGCAACCACTGGCCGGTGCCATCGGCGTTGAACTTTGCGACGTAGAGCGTGCCGGTGTCGAGGTACTTGTCGCCCACGGCCAGCCGGTCGGCGCGGTTGGCATCAGTGGCTTCCCACGGGGCGGCGGCAACGAACTTGTAGAAGTATTCGCGGCGCGCATCGTCACCCATGTAGACCGCCGGGCGCTGGCCGGGGATCAGGCGGCTCAGCCACGCGCCTTCGTGCCCGAAGCGGCCCAGCGCGGTGCGCTTGCGCGGCTTGGAGGCCGGATCATAGGGGTCCATCTCGACCACCCAGCCCATGTGGTTGGGCTCGTTGCGATAGTCGGCCGTGGCGCTGGCACCGGTGGCGCGGGCATCCCAGCGGGCGAAAATGTCCTGCGTCGGGGTGGCGGACGACCAGGCATAGTTGCCGGTGGTGCTGTTAACGCCATAGCGGCGCAGCGCGACCAGTTCCTTGGCGGACCGGGCGGCGTTGTCAGTGCCGGCGCCGGAGTTGTCGCGGCGGAAGTAGCCGGCCCAGTTTTCCTCGCAAGTCAGCAGCGTACCCCACAGGCAATGGCCGTTGGCGCAGTTGTTGATCGTGCCGCGCCCGGCAGTGCCGGTGGTCGAGAACCTGGTGACCAGGAACGCCGTGCCGCGTACCGGTCCGGTGAAGTCCATCGGCGTGTTGGGCGTCAGGCGGCGGTTGAAGGTGCTGGCTGGCACGGCGGCCCAGTCGCGCGTGCCGGCAGCATCGCGCACTTCCATCACGCTGACGCCGTGGGCCTCGATTTCCTTGATCGCTTCGGCGGCGGGGCGGGGCCCTGCGGCCACATTGGTGGGGCCAGCGGGGTGCAGGTATTGCACGGACAGGTTCTCGTGGTTCTGCACCAGCAGGCCGCGGCTGTTGCTGTTGTCATCGCGCGCGCCGGCGGCGTTGAGGCCGTAGTAATACAGCGCATCGCCATGATCGCCGATGCGGTTGGCGAAATCGGTGTCGGTCCCGTCATTCTTGTAGGCCGGGGTGGCGGCGGTCAGCGGATCGCCCAGCGCGGTCAGCACCTTCACGGCATAACCGGTGGGCACGGTGACCACGTCGCTGAGGTTCTTGGCCACGGCGGGGAAGCTCAACTGCACCGGGTTGACGGTGACCACGCTGGTATCGTTGGCGCCGGCATTGCTGATCTGGAAAGTCAGCGGGGTGGCGGCGCTGACGGCAGGAGCAATGAAGCTGATCTGGGTGGGGGTGCTGGTCAGCAGGGTCACGGCGGGGCCGCCTGTCTGGACGAAGGCGGTGCCATCGGTCGGGCCGCCGGTGCTGGTGCCGTTCAGCGTGACCAGGTTGCCGGTGGTGGTGGTCACATCGGTCCCGGCGTTGACCACCGGATCGTTGGCGGTGTCGTTTTCCTCGTCGCCGCAAGCGGCCAGCAGCGAAGTGCCAAGGAACGCCATGGCGCTGGCCTTCATGCTGCCCACGATCGTCTGGCGGCGCGAAAAACGCTCGTCCGCCAGTTGGTTGAGCGTGGTCATCATCGACCGATTGGTATCGATATCGCCATCGGTATAGCCGGAAATGCTGCGGTCCATCTTGGTCGTCCCCACTGGTTTTGGTCTGTCGTGGGGCAGGAACTAGGG
>JAZKFK010000358.1:0-3157 GCA_040386475.1 Pseudomonadota bacterium
CCATCGCGCAGGACAGCGCCGCGCCAGAGCTATCGTTCGGCACCTGGGGCGTCGACACCACGCAGCTTGATCCGGCAGTCGATCCGGGCGCGGACTTCAACGCCTACGTCAACGGGCGCTGGATTGCGCAAACCGAGATCCCGGCCGACCGCACGCGTTTCGGCACCTTCGATATCCTGCGCGAGGCAGCCACGCATGACGTGGAGGCGCTGGTGGCCAGCCTGGCCGCCGCCAACCCCGCGCCCGGCACGACAGAGCGGCGCGTGATCGATGCCTACAACGCCTACCTCGATCAGGACGCGATCAACGCGGCAGGCCTCGTCCCCGCCTATCCCCACCTGACGCAGATATTCACCGCGCCCGATCTGGCCAGCCTTGTCTCGCTGTTTGGCGAGCCCGGCTTTCCCGGCATGGTCAGCGCCGGGGTGACGATTGACGATGCCGACCCCAACAAGCACGCCGTAGCGGTGGGCTTTTCCGGCATGGGCTTGCCTGACCGCAATTATTACCTTGAGGACAGCGCGCGCAATCTCGAGATCCGCGCTGCCTATCTGGATTACCTCGGCTTCATGCTGGGTAAGACCGGATACCAGGATCCCGCCGCCGCCGCGCAGATCGTCTACGATTTCGAGTATCAGGTGGCCCAGCTCGAGTGGGACCAGCAGATGATGCGCAACCCGGACCTGACCTATAACCAGGTCAACCGCGACGAACTGCGCGCCTATGCGCCCACGTTCCCGGTCGATGCCCTGCTGGCCTCCGGCGGGTTCGCTGACCGGCAGGACTTCCTGGCCGCGCAGATCCTGCCCACCGACGAGGAAGTGACCGCCCTTGCCCTGACGCCCGAGCAATTGGGCCTGATGGGTGGCGGACTGCCGGCGATGATGCAGCTGGTGGCCGATACGCCGCTCGCCAACCTCAAGGCATGGATGGCGGTGCGCTTCCTGGCGGCCTATTCCTCGGTCCTGCCGCAGGAGATCGACGATGCGCAGTTCGCGTTCTTCGGCACCACGCTGAACGGCCAGACGGCCCAGCGCGAACGCTGGAAGCGCGCCATCGGCGAGGTTGAGGGCATGGTCGGCGAACAACTGGGCGCGCTCTATGTGGAGCGGTACTTTCCGCCCGAGAGCAAGGCGCAGATGGATGCGCTGGTCACCAACCTGATCCGCGCGATGCGTGCAGACATCAGCGAAAACGACTGGATGACCCCGGCGACCCGCACCGAGGCGCTGGCCAAGATCGACAGCTTCGATACGCAGATCGGTTATCCGGGCGAATTCGAGACTTACGAAGGGCTGCAGATCACCCCGGGCCAGCCGCTGGCCAACCGCATCAGCGCCGCCGCCTGGGCCAAGGCCGATTCGCTGGCCGAGCTGGATCAGCCGGTAGACCGTCAGGAATGGCAGATGCTGCCGCAGACGGTGAACGCGTATTACATGCCGCCGTTCAACCAGATCGTGTTTCCCGCCGCGATCCTGCAGCCGCCGTTCTTCAACCCGGATGCCGATCCGGCGGTCAACTATGGCGCGATCGGCGCGGTGATCGGGCACGAGATCGGCCACGGTTTTGACGATAGCGGCTCACGCTATGATGGCACCGGCGCGCTGCGCAACTGGTGGCAGCCGGAAGACGAGGCAGGCTTCCGTGAACGGACCAGCCGGCTGGTGGACCTGCTGGGCCAGTATTGCGTGGAGGATGGCCAGGTGTGCCTGACCAGCCGTGGCCTTGGCGAAACGCTGGGCGACGTGGTGGGCCTGCAGATGGCCTATCACGCCTACCAGCTATCGCTGAACGGCCAGCCGGCTCCGGTGATTGACGGGATTACCGGTGACCAGCGCTTCTTCATGGGCTTTGCCCAGAACTGGCGCGGCAAGTGGCGGCCCGAAGCCAAGCGCGCGCAGATGGTGGGCGGCAGCCCGCACCCGCCGGAGGACTTCCGCCTCAACAACGCCGTGCGCCACAGCGATGCCTGGTACACCGCGTTCAACGTTACCCCCGATGATCCGCTGTACCTGCCGCCCGAGGAGCGCGTGCGCATCTGGTAACGATTTGTGCGGTGCAGCGGGACGGCGCTTGACTTGCGCCGGTCCGCTGCGCCACCCCATCGGCCATGGACAATATCATCACCGCGATCATCCTCGGCATTGTCGAGGGCCTGACCGAGTTTCTCCCGGTATCCTCAACCGGCCACCTGATCCTGGCTACGGAGCTGCTCGGCTATAATGCGGACCGGTGGTCGGTGTTCAATATCGCCATCCAGCCGGGCGCGATCCTGGCCGTGGTGGTGCTGTACTGGCGCACATTCTGGGACGCTTTCACCGGGCTGTTTCGCTGGGATCCGCAGGCGGTGGCCTTCACCCGCAACCTGCTCGTCGCGTTTTTCCCCGCGGTGATCCTGGGCCTCGCCTTTGGCGACCAGATCGAAATGATGCTGGAAAGCGCGGTTATCGTCAGCTGGGCGCTGGTGATCGGTGGTATCGCCATCCTGGTGGTGGAACGCCACGCCAACCCGCAGGAAAGTGGCGGTGTGGCAGCCATGAGCCTGCGCCAGTCGATCGGCGTGGGGCTGGTGCAGTGTCTGGCCATGGTCCCGGGCGTCAGCCGGTCGGGCGCGACGATCCTGGGGGCAATGGCGCTGGGAGTGGATCGCAAGACGGCGGCTGAATTCAGCTTTTTCCTGGCCCTGCCCACCCTGACCGGCGCCACCATGCTGCAACTGGCCAAGCATGGCGGGGACCTGGACAGCAGCCAGCTGGGCCTGATTGGCATCGGCTTCGTGGTCTCGTTCGTGGTGGCGCTGGCCGTGATCAAGGCCTTCGTTGCCTATGTCAGCAAGCGCGGGTTTGCTCCCTTTGCGTGGTATCGGATCGTGGTGGGGGTTGCGGCGCTGGTGTGGTTGACGCTGCGCTAAGGCCGATTTGGCGCCAATTTTGACCGGCAAGATCCTCAGAAAACCATTTTTGGGCCACAATGCTGACAGCCTTTGGGCGGCCTGCCTCAATTGGCATAATGCACTGATTTACCGCTATAAATGGGCTGAAATTGGGCCTCGCCAGGCACCGTTCGACGCGGCTTTGTGGCAAAAATTTGTTCTATTTCGCCGTTTCTCTATTGCGTTGCGGTGAAATGCGCTAAATGAGCCCGCGAAGGGGCGTTC
>JAZKFK010000359.1:0-5709 GCA_040386475.1 Pseudomonadota bacterium
AGCAGGAAGGGGAAGATCCCCGCCTCCACCGCCAGCGGCCCCAGCGCCACCTGCTTGGAGCCAAGCACTCCGGCGATGCAGGTCATCCCGCCATAGAGGAGCGCCAGCATCAGCAGCGGGCGCGGAATCAGGGGAGCGGCGGGATTGGCAAGTGGAGCGGTCATCGCGCCTTGCTAGGGTCGCCGCGCAATTCCAGCAAGCCCGCCGTTGACCTTTACGGCAGGCACGGCGATGAAGCATCTTTCCAGCGTAAGGACATGGTGTGCAGCCACAAGTGATCAGCCTGATCGGGATCGTCGTGATCCTGGCCTTTGCCGTGCTCCTGTCCAGTGGTCGCAAGCGCATCCGCCTGCGCGTGGTCGCTGCCGCATTTGCCCTGCAAGCGGGGCTGGCCCTGCTGATCCTGCGCACCACCGGCGGCGCGGCAATGATCCAGGCGCTGGCCAACGGGGTGGCGGCGCTGCTGTCCTATGCGGGAGAAGGCACCGCCTTCCTGCTCGGCTCGCCGGAAAGCAATCCGCTGGCGGGCACCTTTGCCGTTGGCGCATTGCCGGTGATCATCTTCTTCGCAGCGCTGGTTTCGATCCTGTACCACCTTGGCATCATGCAACGCATCGTCCGCTGGCTGGGCGGCGCAATCGGGTGGATCACCGGGATCGACCGGGTGGAAGCATTGGGCGCGGCGGCCAACATCTTCGTCGGCCAGTCGGAAAGTCCGCTGGTGGTGCGGCCCTATCTGGCAGCCATGTCCCCCTCGGGCATCTTCACGCTGATGACCGTGGGCATGGCCGGCGTGGCCGGCACGATCCTGGCGGCCTATGCCGGGCTGCTGGGTAATGCCTACCTGCCCGCCCTGCTGGCCGCTGCCTTCATGTCCGCGCCGGGCGGCATCCTGATGGCCAAGATCATGATGCCTGACGATGCCCCGCCGCTGCACACCCATTCGTCGGAGCTGGAACTGCCGCACGCGCGCATCAGTGCCGAAGGGCCGGCGGCGATCACCGAAGGCCATGCCAAGCCGCATGAAGTGACCGTGGCGGAGACTCTCGACGATCACGATGAAGGTGCGGCCAACATCATCGAGGCCGCGGCACAAGGGGCGCAGACCGGCCTGAAGCTGGCCGTGTCCGTTGGCGCCATGGTGCTGGCATTCGTGGCGCTGGTGGCGCTGGCCAATGGCCTGCTCGGCTGGGCCGGAGGACTGGTCGGCTATCCGGACCTGACGTTCCAGGGCATGCTGGGCTACGTGCTGGCCCCGGTGATGCTGCTGCTGGGCATCCCCTGGCAGGAAGCACAAGTGGCGGGCGGCCTGTTCGGCACCAAGATGGTACTCAACGAATTCGTCGCCTTCATCGACTTGCAGGCCCTGCCGGCCCAGGCGCTGAGCGAACGCAGCCGCTCGATCGTGATCTTCGCCCTGTGCGGCTTTGCCAACCTCAGCTCGATCGCCATCCAGATGGCGGTGACCGGTGGCCTGGCTCCCAATCAGCGCCCGGTAATCGCCCGCCTGGGCCTGAAAGCGCTGGCCGCCGGCACGCTGGCCAACCTGATGAGCGCGGCGCTGGCCGGCCTGTTCCTACCCGTCTGACCGCAAGGACCCACGCTACCATGTCCGCTATCGCTTCCGTCTCGCTCGACCGCCCGCTGGACGAGATCGCCGAGGAATTGGGCCACTCGTTCAGCGACACCGGCTTTGGCGTGGTGCGCGATCACGGCATCCCGGCTGACCTGATCGCGCGCGCCTGGGCGATGTGCCGCACCTTCTTTGCCCTGCCGGAAGAGGTGAAGCGCCAGTACCGCCTGCCCGGCAAAGGCGGCGCGCGCGGTTATACCCCGTTCGGCACCGAGCAGGCCAAGGACGCTGCGGTGATTGATCTGAAGGAATTCTGGCACGTGGGCCGCACCCTGCCGCCGGGCGATCCGCTGGAACAGTTCATGCCGCCCAATGTGTGGCCCACCGAAGTGGGCGGTTTTCGCGAAACGATGGAGGAAATCTACGCCGCCTTTGAAGCCAGCGGCGAGCGGATCCTGCAAGCCATTGCGCTGAGCCTGGGCGAAGCGCCCGATTTCTTCGCGGCCTCGGTTGACAAGGGAAATTCGGTGATGCGCCTGCTGCACTATCCGCCACTGGCACCCGGCGCGCCCGAAGGGGCCATCCGCGCTGCCGCACATGAGGATATCAACACCATCACCCTGCTGCTGGGCGCTGAGGAATCGGGCCTGCAACTGAAGACCGCCGAGGGCGAATGGATCTGGGTCGCCCCGCCCGAAGGCGCCATGGTGGTCAACATCGGCGACATGCTGCAACGGCTGACCAACGGCCACCTCAAGTCCACCTCGCACCGGGTGATGAACCCGGTTGGCGAGGCGGCGCGGCGGCCGCGCTATTCAATGCCGTTCTTCCTGCACTTCCGGCCCGATTTCCTGATCGAGCCGATGGCCAAATACATCGACTCGCAGCACCCGCCGTTGCCCCCCATCACGGCCGAGGATTACCTCCAGCAGCGGCTGCGCGAGATCAAGCTCACCTAAACTAGTGGAATAAGTAACTATTCTCAACCGTGTTGCAGTGCGGCAACACATGGAAATCTCTGAATTTCCACGACATTAATTTCTTTTGCAACAACATTGAAGCAATGTGTCGCTGGTGGCCAATACAGGGCCAAGTCCCTGTCTTGTGTTCGTCACAAGTCACCCATAGCGGCGGTTCCTGTCATCCAAACGCACGTTTTCAGACCGGAGCCTTCTCGACATGAAGATCAAGTTTTACCTGGCCGCCAGCATCGCCAGCATCGCGACCGCCATGGTCGTCGCCCCCCCGGTCATGGCCCAGCAGACCACGTCGGGAATTGAAGGCTCGATCAGCGACATAAACGGCGCCCCTGTCAGCGGTGCAACCGTTGTGATCACCGATACGCGCACCGGCGCCGCCCGCACCGTCACCACCAGCGCGAGCGGCGGCTTTACCGCTGACAGCCTGGTTACCGGCGGCCCTTACACTGTCGAAGTAACCGCGCCCGGGTTTGAAGGGCAGACGATCAACGACATCACCACCTCGCTGCAAGGCAACACCAGCTTGGCGTTCACGCTGTCGAGCGGCGGCGGCGTGATCGTGGTCACCGGCGCGCGTGTGCAGGCAACCCAGGTCGCGGTCGGCCCGGGCCTGGCGTTCTCCACCGATACGCTGGAAGCATTCCCGTCGATCAACCGCGACATCCGCGACATCATCCGCATCGACCCGCGCGTGAGCCTTGATCGCGAAGGCGACGTCGATCGCATTTCCTGCCTGGGCGGCAACGACCGTACCAACACCTTCACCGTGGACGGCATTACCCAGGCCGACAGCTTCGGCCTCAACGGCACGCCGTTCGCATCGCGCAATGCCCTGCCGCTGCCGTTCGACGTGATCGCCGAAACGTCGGTCGAATTCGCGCCGTTCGATGTCGAGTATTCGGATTTCACCGGCTGCTTGGTCAACGTGGTGACCAAGTCGGGTGCCAACGACTTCCACGGCTCGGCCTTCTTCACCTTCCGCGACCAGAGCCTGCGCGGATCCACTGTCGATGGACAGGATTTCACCCCGGCCCCGTTCCAGGAAAAGCGCTGGGGCGCCACCCTGTCCGGCCCGATCGTGGAAGACCGGTTGTTCTTCTTCCTCGGTTATGAAGAAACCGATCTTGGCGACAGCAACGACTTCGGCCCCGCCGGGGCGGGCTTCCCCAGCGAAGCGCGCTTCGTGAACCAGGCGCAGTTTGACCAGTTCGCGCAGATCGCCGACACCGTTTATGGCCAGGACATCGGCGGCTATCCCCGTTCGCTGCCTGAATCCAGCGTGCGCTATTTCGGCCGTATCGACGCCTACATCACCGACCAGCATCGCCTGGAGCTGACCTATCAGCGCCTTGAGGAAGAGAACGTCTATTCCGACACCGGCAGTAACGAACTGGCCGGCTACAACAGCTACGGCCTGGAAGGCACGCTCTCGAACTACTACTCGGGCCGCCTGTTTTCCGAATGGACGGAAGATTTCTCCACCGAGGTCCGCGTCAGCCGTTCGGAAGTTGGCGACCGCCAGGATCCCGTCGGCTTCGGCGAGGCGCAGTCGGATAACCCGACCGTCCGCCTGGTCGTGGGTGTCCGCGGCGCGGGCGCAGACGGCATCGCCGGCAACGCCGATGATGTGAACGGCCTGCTTTCTACCGGTCCGGGCCTGTCGCGGTCGGCTAACCAGCTGGATACCGAACTGCACCAGTACAAGTTCCAGGCAAACTGGAACACCGGCGACCATCGCTTCAAGATCGGTGCCGAGCTGAACGACCTGGAAGTTTACAACCTGTTCGCCCAGAACGCGACCGGCACCCTGTTCTTCCGCAATTTCAGCGATTTCCAGCAGGGCCTGGTGGCATCGTCCACCGGCACGCCCAACCCGTTCGGATCGGCTGACGATCTGGCCAACGGAGCCAATGGCGGGGCCGTGATCTCGACCACCGGCAGCGGCGACATCAATGACGCAGCGGCCCGTTTCGAACGTCGCATCTGGTCGCTTTATGCGCAGGACGAATGGCAGGCGACCGACCGCCTCAGCGTGATCGCCGGTCTGCGCGCGCAGTGGTATGAAGGCAGCGCCCCGCGTGAGAATCCCAACTTCATCGCGCGCTATGGCTTCTCGAACGCGGTCTCGTTCAGCGATCTGGATCCGATCTTCATGCCGCGGCTTGGGCTGACTTACGAAGTTGAGGACAGCGCTTTCCTCACCAACACAGTGTTCAAGGGCGGTTTGGGCGTGTTCTCGGGCGGCGATCCGGTGGTCTATTTCTCGAACGCGTTCTCGAACAATGGCTACTCGACTGGCACCGGCACCAGCGCGTCCAGCCCGCAGTGCAACGGCTTGCGCAATGGCCAGGGCCAGTTCGACGTTGTAACCAACGGCACCTTCACCGGTATGCCCGCCTGCGTTATTGCAGCGGCGCAGGCCCAGTCCGCTGGCGGGCTGGCCGATACCCAGTCAACCGATCCGAACTTCAAGGTTCCCACCGTGTGGCGCGCCAACTTCGGCATCGACACGCAGTTCGATGTGGGCGGCGGCTTCTTCGATGCCTGGCGGCTGAATGTGGACTATGTCTACAGCCACTTCGTCGATCCGCTGAACTTCGTGGATCTCTCGCAGATCCCGGACCCGCGGCTTGGCCTGGGCGGCTATACCGTTGATGGCCGGCCGATCTACCGCGCGATCGATCCGACGCGTGCTGGCTGCGACGCCACGCTGGTGGGCACCGGCGGCACCCCGCCGCGCTACACCAACGTCTCGGCGGCCTGCTTCGGCACCAGCCGCGATGACGAAATCCAGCTCACCAACGGGCAAAGCTATGACAGCCACATCGTTTCGGTGATCCTGTCGAAGAGCTTCGATGCCGGCCTGTTTACCGAAACGGGCGGCACGTCGGTCAGCTTCGGCTACGCGTTCACTGATTCGAACAACTTCCGCAACGCCAACAGCTCTACCGCAACGTCCAGTTTTGACGAATCGGGCGAGTTCGATCGCAACAATCCGGACGTTGGCACGTCCAACTACGAGACGCGGCATCGCTTCACGGCGGCGATCAACTTCCGTGAAGAACTGTACGAGGATTTCGCCACGCAGCTGGGCCTGTTCTTCAGCGCCCAGTCGGGCCGCCCCTACACGCTGACCTTCGACGGCGGCAGCAGCAC
>JAZKFK010000359.1:5809-9960 GCA_040386475.1 Pseudomonadota bacterium
CCCGGCCCCGGCCGTTTCTTCGGCCTGGAAGACCGGATCGAGCTGTTTGCCGATGTCGACAACGTGCTGAACATTGTGGACAGCAGCTGGAACACGCAGCGCTCGCGCGGCGTCTTCGGCGATGGCCAGATTGTTGACCTCGTCGATGGCAACTTCGATGCCCAGGGCCGCTATGTCATCACGGACTTCAATCCGGACGATCAGGAGCGGATCAACACGTCCGCATCTGCCTGGCGGATCCAGATCGGCGCTCGTTACGAGTTCTGATCGGCTTCAGCATTACTGATGGCAGGGCCGCGGGCGTCGCAAGACTTCCGCGGCCCTTTCGTTTCGATTAGTCTTGCGGCCCAAGAGGATTACCGATGTCAATCATGCGCCCCGCGTTTCCCGCCGTTCTCGCCTGCCTGCTGGCGGGTTGCGCGACCGTTACCGCGCCAACCGCGCAAGGCCCGGTGGAAGTGCAGGTGCTGGCCATCAACGATTTTCACGGCAATCTGGAAACGCCCACCTCGACCACCAGCTATCGGCAGGGCGACGAAGTGGTGCGCCAGGCCCTGGGCGGCGCGGCGCGCCTCGCGGCCACGCTTGATGCCCTGCGCCAAGGGCAGGGCGCCACGGTAACCGTGGCGGCGGGCGACCTGATTGGCGGATCGCCGTTCGCATCGGCCAACTTCCTCGACGAACCGGCGATCACCTCGCTCGGCCTCGCGGGACTGGATGTTGCCTCGGTCGGCAATCATGAATTTGATCGCGGCACCGCTGAACTGCGCCGGATGCAGGACGGCGGATGCGCGCAGAATACCCTACGCCAGCCCTGCGCACTGGAGCCGTTCGCCGGAGCAAGCTTTGCCTACCTCGCGGGCAACGTGATCGATACGGCGGGGGAGTCCATCTTCCCCGGCACCAGCCTGCGCCAGGTCGGGCCGTTGCAGGTTGGCTTCATCGGACTGACGCTGAAAGGCACGGCCACGCTCGTCTCCCCGGCCATGACGCGCGGCTATCGCTTCACCGACGAGGCCGAGAGCGCCAACCGGCTGGCGCAGGAGCTGCTGGCGCAAGGGGCCGATACAGTGGTCCTGCTGATCCACGAGGGAGGCCGGGTCGACCCCACGCAGAACCTGTCCGGCTGCCCCGGCCTCTACGGACCGATCCTGCCGATCATCGAACGGCTCGACCCGGCGATCAGCCTGGTCGTCTCGGGCCACACGCACATGTCGTATATCTGCCGCATGGACCTGGCCGACGGGTCGCCGCGCCTGCTCTCCAGCGCCGGGCGGTTCGGCACTTTTGTCACCGATATCCGGCTGACCTGGGACCAGACCACGCGCCGGGTGACCGACATTGCGGCGGTCAATGTGCCGGTCAACGGTATGCTGGGCACGCGTGCCGATGTGGCCGCGCTGGTTGAGCGTTACGTTGCCGCCTCCGGACCAGTGGCGGCACGCGTGGTCGGCACACTGGCCCCGGCGTCAGCCGCCGAAGGTGATTGCGTGGAAGCGCCCGCTGCCAACCTGGTGGCCGATGCCCAGCTTGCCGCCGCCCGCACAGCCCTGGGAGACGGGGTGGACATCGCCTTCATCAACACCAGCGGTGTGCGCACCAACCTGGATGGCGCGGCCGACGGGGTGATGACCTATGGCGAGATCTTCGCGATGCAGCCGTTCGGCAACACGCTGCAAGTGCTCGAACTGACCGGCGCCGAACTGCGGCAGGCGCTGGAGGAGCAATTCTGCAACGAAGGGCCGGCCACGCCGTGCTCCACCCTGCTGGCTCCCTCCTCCACCCTGACCTACAGCTATGACCGCAACCGTGCGCAAGGGCAGCGGATCATCGACATCACGCTGGGCGGCGCGGCCATCAATCCGGCTGAACGATACCAGGTGGTGTTCAACAATTTCCTTGCCAATGGCGGCGATGGTTTCGCCAGTCTGGTGCAGCGGCCCACGGTGGGCGAGGCAGGCGTCGATCTGGACGCGCTGGAAGCTTACCTGATCAATGGCGCGACCATTCCGGCATGCGGGCGGTTGCGCGACCTGACGGCGATCTAAAGCGGCGTTACTTCCACCGACACCGCCATCCGCTGGCCCGCCCCGCCGATAAACACCCCGTCCAGCGGCGAAACATCCGCAAAGTCGCGACCCATGGCGGTGAAGATGTGATCGGTCCCCGCCATCATCGCATTGGTGGGATCAAACCCCACCCAGCCGATCGCCCGCCCGCACCACACATTGACCCAGGCATGGGTGGCGTCCGCCCCCACCAGCCGCGCCTTGCCGGGCGGCGGAATGGTGCGCAGGTAACCGCTGACATAGGCCGCCGGCACGCCGATCTGGCGCAAGGCGATGATCATGATATGGGCGAAATCCTGACACACCCCGCGCCGCGCAGCAAACGCCTGCGCGGGCGGCGTATCGGCCTTGGTGGCCTTGCCATCATAAATAAACTCGGCATGGATCGCGCGCATCAGCGCCGCCGCCGCATCGATCACCGAGCTTGTGTCGGGCAGCCGCGCCCGCGCCCAGTCGGCAATCGCCGGCACCATGTTGGCCATGGGTGAGGCGAACAGGTAGCTGGCCGGATCGACCGGCCCCAGCCCCCGGTCGGCCAAGGCCTGCTGGCGCACTTCGGCCAGGTCGGGCGCCACATAGGCCAGTGGCAAGGCGGCCGCCTCCACCGTCACCACAAACTCGCTGGTCACCTTCAGGCTGGCGGTGGGCTGGTCCAGCGTTAGCCGTTCCACATTGACCAGAAACGGCCCGCTTTCCTCAACGATCACGCGCGGTTGCGGGCTGACTGACAAGCGGTATTCGGTCAGCACCTGCCCCGGCCAGTGCGCTGGCTTCAGCCGCAGGTTGAAACGGGCCAGGTTTACCGCACCGTCATATTTGACCTCGGTCACGTGTCGCACATGGTACTTCATGCGATCAGGGTATCCCGGATCGGCGGATCGGTCCGCTCGTATTGCAGGAAATAGCGCTGCGAGATCGCGTCCGACAAGCCCAGCAGGCGGTTCTCGATCTCCAGGATCTGCCTGTCATCGGTGCTATCGGCATCCAGCCCGCGCACGTGCGCCAGTAGGGCGCTGAACTGGCGCCACGGCGCTTCAGGCACGCCATCATCGTGCAGGCTTGGCAGGCTGGCCAGATGTTCGGCCATGCGTTCCACCTGATAGACCAGCCCGCGCGGATTGCCCGGATCCAGCAGCAACAGATCCACCACCGGGCCGCGTATCGGCTCCACCAGATAGCGGCTGCGATAGGTGATCTGGCTGTCGAACAGGTCCAGCAGCAGGCCCAGCTCGTCCGCGCCATAGCCGGGCGCGGTCAATTGCCGGGTGATCCGGCACAGTGCCAGCGCCCGTTCCAGCCGCCGACCCAGATCGTAGAAATGCCACGCCGGCCCGCGCCCCATATTCTCCGCCGACAAGCCGGACAGGATGCTGAACCGGTCGATCATCACGTTTGCCGCCCACAGCACCGATTGGGCAGAGCTGCCGTCCAGCCGGGGGATCGGCTGGTTGGCCACGCGCCAGAAATCCGCCGACATGCGATCTCGCAGGCTGCGGCCGATCTTGCGGATGGAATTGACCAGCGCCGCCACCCCGCCGCCCAGCGTCTGTTCGCGAAAGGCGCGGCTGCCCAGTTGCGGCAAGGGCGATCGTGCATCTGCTGCGGGCACCACGCCCCAGCGCACCAGCAGGTCCACAAGGCGCCGCTGGCTGTCCGCACCAAGGCGACTGTAGCCATCAACCTCGATCGAACTGCCCAGCAGGCTGCGGATAATCCGCACGGTCATTTCCGCCCGCTCGCTATAGCGGCTGAACCAGAACAGGTTGTCAGCCGCCTGGCTGGACAGGATGCCGCCGCTGCGACGGATGACCGGCGCGGTGGCGTGGCTGAGCAAGGCATGTTGCTCGATCGCTGCGTCATCCACAATGCACAGGTCGGCGGAAAACTCGCCCTCGCCGATCAGCGAGGTGCGCAAGTCGCCTTGGGCCGAAAGGCGGGCAAAGCCGCCGGGCATGACCACCCATTCACCATCTCCGTTGCGCGCCACGAAAGCGCGCAGCGTGAACGGGCGCGGCGCAAAGCTGCCATCGACCAGCGCGGGGGTGGTCGAAAGATGGACGATCTCCTGCCCCACGTAATCGA
>JAZKFK010000360.1:0-7991 GCA_040386475.1 Pseudomonadota bacterium
GACAAGCACCGGCGCATGAAAGTGCGCACCAATGCCGAAACGCCCGAGGATTGCCGCATGGCGCTGGCCTTCGGCGCCGAAGGCATCGGCCTGTGCCGTACCGAACACATGTTCTTTGACGCCGCGCGTATCATGGCCGTACGCGAGATGATCCTGGCCGATGACGAGGCGGGTCGCCGCCGCGCGCTGGCCAAGCTGCTGCCCGAACAGCGGGCGGACTTTGTGGCGATCTTCAGCGCGATGGCTGGCCTGCCGTGCACCATCCGCCTGCTCGATCCGCCGCTGCACGAATTCCTGCCGCAGCGCGATGACGAATTCGCCGATCTGGCGGCCGCCATCGGCGTCAGCGTGGATCACCTGAAGCGCCGCGCGGGCGAACTGCACGAATTCAACCCCATGCTGGGCCATCGCGGCTGCCGTCTGGGGATCACCTTCCCCGAAATCTACGAGATGCAGGCGCGGGCGATTTTCGAGGCGGCTTGCGAAGTCAGTGGGCACGGCGGCGATCCGGTCGTGCCCGAAGTGATGATCCCGCTGGTCGCCACGCGCAAGGAGCTGGAAATCCTCAAGAAGCTGGTGGACCGGGTAGCGGCAGAGGTGTTTGCCGAGCAGGGCCGGACGCTGGAATACCTGGTCGGCACGATGATCGAACTGCCGCGCGCGGCCTTGATGGCGGGCGAGATTGCCGAGGAGGCGATGTTCTTCTCCTTCGGCACCAATGACCTGACGCAGACCACGCTGGGTGTTTCGCGCGATGACGCGGGCCGGTTCCTGGCACCATACGTGGAGCAGGGCATCTATCCGCGCGATCCTTTCGTCAGCCTGGATATCGACGGGGTGGGCCAGCTGGTGCGCCTGGCCGCCGAGCGCGGGCGCGCGACGCGGCCGGACATCAAGCTGGGCATCTGCGGCGAACATGGCGGCGATCCGGCCTCCATCCGCTTCTGCGAGGAGGTCGGGCTGGATTACGTGTCCGCCTCGCCATACCGGGTGCCGATTGCGCGGTTGGCAGCGGCGCAGGCGGCGCTGGGCTGAGGCAAGCGCGCTTTCCTACTGGTTGGGGGCTGTGTCAGGGGCGGTCGGCTCTTTGACACAGTGAGACGCAAGGGGCGCAAGTTGACACTTTCGGCTGCAAGCTGACTTTCGCTTCTGAACACTGTTCCAGGTGTTCCAGGTCTGTAGGGTTTCAGCCCCAGGCCGTCAGCGTCAGCAGTTCGAACGTCTCGCTTACCCGACCGCTCGCATCGGCCCGTTCGGCAAAGGCGGCCCGCGCCTGGTCCAGCCCAGCGCGGGTTAGCGGCGGCGGCGCATCGGCCAGCACGTTGGTCAGGCCTTGCGCGCGTAAGTCGGCCAGCAAACGGTCAAGCGAGCGGTAGGTCACCGGCAGGCTATGCGTATCGACCACTTGCCGCGCGAACCCCGCTCGGGCGAGCAGCGCGCTGGCGGTCTGGTTGTCGATCTGCGGATGCACCCGCGCGGCGGGTCGCTCGCCATCGGCGGCCAGCAGCACTTGGCGCAAGGTCGGCAGGGTGCCCGCGCCGGTGAGGCAGGCGATCAGCAGGCCACCGGGCGCCAGCGCCTTGCGCAAGTGGATCAGCGCGCCCGGCAGGTCGTTGACCGTGTCGAGCGTGAACAGGCTGACGATCAACGCACGCTGAGGGCCGGGATAGGGTAGCTCCTCGGCCAGGGTGGCGATGGCATTGGTGGTGAAGCCAAGCTGGCGCAGCGGATCGGCCAGCAGGCCTGCAGGATCGCCGTGCAGGTCAGCCTCGCACGGCGGCAGGCGCATGAAATCGAGCCGGTCGAGCACGTCCTCGGCCGCATGACGGCGGAGGAACTGGGCTTCGGGTTCGGACACGGCGAACCGGGTCAGCCGCTGCGCGCGAGCCGCCCGGCGGGCCTGGCTGAAGATCTGGGGTACGGACGGCGCGGCCATGCGGATCGCCATGCCGCCTCTCCGTCCGCCGCGCAACAGCGCTTGCCACGCAAGGCGCGGCAAGGCAGCGTGCTGGCGATGTTGAAACAGGCCTTCGCCCCGGTGGTCAACCTCGTCTACCCGCCGCGCTGTCCGGCCTGCGGGGCGGCGATCGCCAGCCATGGTGCGCTGTGCCAGGACTGCTGGGCGCAGCTGGTGATCCCGGGTGAGCCGTGCTGTGCCGCCTGCCAGCGCCCGTTCGGCAATGCTGACATGCCCGAAGGCGCGGTCTGCGCGCCGTGCCTGGCCGATCCGCCGCAGCATGACGGCATTGCGGCGGCAACGTTGTATAACGACATGGCCCGCCAACTGGTGCTGGCCTTCAAGCATGGCCATCGCATCGCGCTGTCGCGCCTGCTCTCGCGGCAGATGCTGGCGCGGCTGCCGGTGCTGGAAGGCGAGTGGCTGGTGGTGCCGGTGCCGCTCCACCGCCGCCGGTTGTGGCAGCGCGGGTTCAACCAGTCGGCCCTGCTGGCGGGCGAGATCGCCACGGCTCGGGAGCTGGAACTGCTGGTCGATGGCCTGGTCCGCGTCCGCGCCACGCCGCCGCTGGGCGCACTGGGCCGCAAGGAGCGGGCAAAGGTGCTGAAAGGTGCCATAGCGGCCAATCCGGCACGGGCGGAGAGGCTGAAAGGCGCGCAAGTGCTGCTGGTGGATGACGTGATGACCAGCGGGGCAACCACCGGTGCGTGCCTGAGCGTCCTGCGCAAGGCGGGCGCGGCCAAAGTGCGGATCGCCTGCTTCAGCCGAGTGCTGGACGAGGCTCTCTGACGCGGGGATTAGACAGCAAAACGCCCGGAGCGTTTCCACCCCGGGCGTTCGCGTGACGATATCGCTGGAGCAGCGGCTTTACCCCCCTGGTTAGCGCGCTCCAAACCCTCATGAATGGCCTGCTTGTGCAGGTCCGTTCCTCCCCATCCTTGGCCATATCAGCCGCAAAAGGCAGACGGCCCGTCCAGCCGCGAGCGATACATCACACCGATTTGGGAATCCGCAAACTACCCAGCGTAAACAGGGTCAATTTTGCGGAATCCCTGTGGGAATCGTGCAACAAGACGCTATGGAGCCGCACGCTACGGCAGGAGGAGAAGTGACATGAGCGAGTCCAGCGTCGACCGCGAAGCCGGCTTCGCGTTCCGGCCAAAATACGACTCGGCAGGCCTGATCGGCGCGATCGTGCAGGATGGCGTATCGGGCGAAGTGCTGATGTTCGCTTTCATGGATGCCGAGGCGCTGTCGGCCACCCGCAGCACTGGCCTGGCGCACTTCCATTCGCGCAGCCGTGACCGCCTGTGGCAGAAGGGCGAGACCAGCGGCAATGTGCTCCATGTCCACCAGATCCTGGTCGATTGCGATCAGGATGCGCTGGTGCTCAAGGTCCGCCCGGCCGGTCCCGCTTGCCACACCGGAGAATTCAGCTGTTTCTACCGCGATCTGGGGCCGGATGGCCTGTCGCGTATTGATTGAAAGGCAAATACTTGGCTGACTATGCACCCCCTGCCGCCGATGTGATCTTTGTTCTGCGTGACGTGTTGCGCGTGCACGAGATGGAAGATCCCGCGGCCTATGCCATGGTCGACGAAAGCCTGATCGAGGCCGTGGCCCACGAGGCCGGGCGCTTCTGCCGCGATGTGATCGCGCCGCTGAATATCGTGTCTGATCGGCAAGGCTGCACGCGCCACGCCGATGGCAGTGTGACCACGCCCGATGGCTTTCCCGCCGCCTATGCTGCCTGGGTTGAATCGGGTTGGGGCACGCTCGCCCAGCCGGAGGCATTTGGCGGGCAGGGTATGCCGCACGCGTTGTTTTCGGTGATCGAGGAGTATCTCAATTCGTCCTGCCCCGGCTTCACCATGTATGCCGGCATCCTCTCGGGCGCAGTGGCGACAGTTGAAGCCGCCGGTTCGGAGGAATTGAAGGCCACATACCTGCCCAAGATGGTCAGCGGTGAATGGCTGGCGACGATGGCGCTGACCGAAGGCCACGCGGGCACCGACCTCGGTCTGATGAAGACCAGCGCCACGCCCGCTGGCAACGGCACTTATGCAATCACCGGCGAGAAGATCTTCATCTCTGGCGGCGATCATGACCTGACCGACAACATCGTCCACTTGGTACTTGCCCGCCTGCCCGATGCGCCGGTGGGCACGCGCGGCATCTCGTTGTTCCTGGTGCCCAAGGTGATCCCTGAAACGGGCGAGACGAACACCGTTACGGTGGGTTCGATCGAGCACAAGATGGGCCTTAACGGCAGTGCCACCTGCGTGCTCAACTTTGACCGCGCCACGGGCTGGCTGCTGGGCGAGCCGCACCAGGGCCTTGGCGCCATGTTCATCATGATGAACGCCGCACGCCTGGGCGTGGGCGTGCAGGGCCTCGCCCATGCCGAACATTCGTATCAGAAGGCCGCAGCCTATGCGCTGGAGCGCCGTCAGGGCCGCGCCACGGGTGAACGGCCGGATCCGGCGCAAGCGGCTGATCCGCTTATCGTCCACCCGGATGTGCGCCGCATGCTGATGGATGCGCGCGCCTTTGCCGAAGGCTTCCGGGCGCTGGTGCTGTGGACCGCGGTGCAAATCGACCTGTCGCACCACGCCGCCGATCCCGCCGTGCGGCGGCAAGCCGATGCGCTGGTCTCGTTCCTCACCCCGGTGATCAAGGCTTTCGGCACCGATCGCGGTTTTGAGGTGGCGGTGAACATGCAGCAGGTCTTTGGCGGGCACGGCTACGTCAAGGAATGGGGCATGGAGCAGATCGTGCGCGATGCCCGCATTGCGATGATCTATGAAGGCGCCAACGGCGTGCAGGCGCTGGACCTGGCGGGCCGAAAGACCGCGCGCGACGGCGGTGCGGTGGCCAATGCGCTGCTGCATATGATCACCGCCGAATGCGAAGCGGCTTCTGCCGAGTTGTCGTTCATCGCCGATCCGCTGGCCAAGGCGATCCATCACGGCGAGGCAGCGGTAAAGCAACTGGTGGAGCAGGCCGCTGCCGATCCCGAGGACATGGCCGGTGGAGCCTATGCCTGGATGCAACTGATCGGCACTCTGGCCCTTGGCTGGATGTGGCTGCGGCTTGCTTCGGTCGCACAGGCGCAATTGGCGGCGGGCGAGGGGGATGCATCATTCCTGCAAGCCAAGCTGGCCACCGCGCGCTTCTATGCGGAACAGCAATTGCCCTTGTGCACCACGCTGCGCCAGCGGGTTAAGGTTGGATCAGGAGCGATGATGGCGCTGACGCCAGAGCAGTTCCTGCGGAGCTAACCCAGCTCCTCGTCAAACACCGCATACATCGCTGCCCAGCTCTGCCGGTCAGCGCTGCCGTTGTAGCCGGTGGCCGGGTTGGGGTTGGGCGCGGGGTTGGTGAAGCCGTGCTTGACCCTGGCGTAGGAGTGGAAATGCCAGTCCGCCCCGGCGGCATCCATCTCCTCCCAGAAAGCCAGCACTGCCTTGCGCGGCACCATCGGGTCGGCGTCGCCGTGGCAGACGAGGATGCGGGCAGTGACCTTGCCCGGTTCAGCGGGTTGATCGGTATCGAGAAGACCGTGGAAGCTGACAGCGGCGAACAGCGGTGCCCCGTCACGCGCCAGTTCCAGCGCGGCCTGCCCACCCATGCAAAAGCCGATGACCCCGATTGGCAAACCGGCTGCCTCTGGCCGGGTGGCGAGGGCTTTCAGACTGGCGCGCAGGCGCTGGCGATAGGTGCTGGGCGATTGGCGAATGCCCATGGCCAGATCGCGCGCTTCATCGAAACTGGCCGGAACCTGCCCGTAGAAGTCCGCCACCATGGCCAGGTAGCCATGCGCCGCGAGGTCTGCCGCCTTGTCATTGACCGATGGCGTGGGGTTCATGATGGTGGGAAACACCACCACGGCAGCGCGCGCTTGCCCTTGCGGCACGTAAAGCGTGCCGGTCAGCGCCACATCGCCATCGGTATAGCAAACCTCCGCCATGATCATTCGGTCGGGAGGAAATCAGGCACCGACAGGTAGCGCTCGCCGGTATCGTAGTTGAAACCCAGCACGCGCGTTCCGGCGGGCAATTCGGCCAGCTTGGTGGCGATAGCAGCCAGCGTAGCGCCGGAACTGATGCCCACCAGCAGCCCTTCTTCGCGGGCCGAGCGCCGGGCCATCTCGCGCGCCTCTTCGGCATCCACCGCAATTGCGCCGTCGATCACCCGTGTATGCAGGTTGCCTGGAATGAACCCTGCGCCGATGCCCTGGATCGGGTGCGGGCCAGGCTGGCCGCCGGAGATGACGGGCGAGAGGGCAGGCTCCACCGCATAGGCCTTCATATCCGGCCAGTATTGCTTGAGCACCTCGGCGCAACCGGTCAGGTGGCCGCCTGTGCCAACGCCGGTGATCAGCACGGCGGGCGGGGCATCGCTGAAATCGGCGAGGATTTCCTGCGCCGTGGTGCGCGAATGGACGGCCACGTTGGCTGGGTTCTCGAACTGCTGCGGCATCCACGATCCGGGCGTTGCGGCCACGATCTCGGCTGCGCGTTCCAGCGCGCCCTTCATGCCCTTTTCGCGCGGGGTCAGGTCAAAGCTGGCACCGTAGGCCAGCATCAGGCGGCGGCGTTCGATGCTCATGCTATCGGGCATCACCAGCACCAGCTTGTAGCCTTTGACAGCTGCCACCATGGCCAGGCCAATGCCGGTGTTGCCACTGGTCGGCTCTACAATGGTGCCACCGGGCTGGAGATCGCCCGATGCCTCGGCCGCTTCGACCATGGCCAGTGCGATGCGGTCCTTGATCGATCCGCCCGGATTGGCCCGCTCGCTTTTGATCCACACCTCGTGATCGGGAAACAGCTTGGCCAGCCGGATATGCGGGGTGTTGCCGATGGATTGCAGGACGTTGTCGAACTTCATGGCACGGTTTCCTTCACAGGTTCGTTGCGTGGCTCCTGGTACTGCGGGGCGAAGGTTTTCGCCCGGCGCAGTTCAGGGAAAATCACGGCCCACAGCGCAGTTACGAATATCGCACCCACGCCGCCAAATACAACTGCTCCCGTCGCGCCGATGAGCGCGGCGACAAGGCCCGATTGTAGCTCGCCCAGCTCGTTACTGGCGGAAATGGCCAGGCCGCTGATGGCTGAAACCCGGCCGCGCGTATGATCGGGCGTGTAAAGCTGGACCAGCGAAGTGCGGATGAACACCGAGATCATGTCTGCTGCACCCAACACCGACAGGCACAGCAGGCTGAACGCGAAATTGCGTGACAGGCCAAAGGCGATGGTCGCGATGCCGAAAGCCACCACGGCCCACAGCATCTTGGTGCCAACGTTGTTCGCCAACGGCCGCCACGAAAGGTACGCCGCCACCAGCGCCGCACCGATGGCAGGGGCGCCGCGCATGATGCCAAGGCCGGCAGCGCCCACGTGCAGCACATCGCGCGCAAATACCGGCAGCATGGCGGTGGCGCCGCCCAGCAGCACGGCGAACAGGTCCAGCGTGATGCAGCCGAGCAGGAAGCGGTTGCCGCGCACGAAGCGGAACCCGTCGATCACCTGGCGGAACGGATGGGCGGGGCCGCCCACGTGCGTTGCCTTCACCGGGCGAATGCTCATGATCAGCATGGCCGAAGCCAGCAACAGGCCGGCCGCCAGGAAATACGGTGCAGACTCGCTGTACCCGAACAGCAGGCCGCCAATCGCCGGACCGGCCACGCTGCCCACTTGCCACGCGATGGAGGACAGCGCGATGGCCCTCGGCAGCAGGGTGGCAGGCACGATATTGGGGGCAATCGCCGCCAGAGCGGGGCCATTGAAAACTCGCGCCGCTCCGTGGGTGGCGGCAAGGGCAAACAGCAGAGGTAGTGTCAGGGCATCCAGCCACGTCGCCGCGCCGATTGCCAGCGCGATCAGGCAATCAACCAGGTTGGCGCACAACACCACATAACGCCGGTCAAACCGGTCGGCTGCGACACCTGCCAGCGGGGTCAGGATCGCCAGCGGCACGAACTGCGCCGCGCCCAGCAGGCCCAGCATGAAGGCCGCGCGTCCGGGATCCA
>JAZKFK010000361.1:0-1943 GCA_040386475.1 Pseudomonadota bacterium
CGCTGAACGGCGCGAACCCGCAATTGTCCTGGCCGCCGCAATTGGTGACCGTGTGGACATAACGGATCTTGCCGTCCTCAATGCGGAAGGTGTGCACGTCAGGCCGGCGGTTGGTGCCCATTTTCAGGAACACGGCCACTGCACCGCGCTCCACATCGACCACATAGTCGCGCTCGATCATTTCGATGCCGCTGGGCACGCCCACGTTGCAGCTGTCAGTCGGCTGGCCGCGCCCGGTATAGACGCCACCTTCCAGTCGGGCGCACGGCGTGCCCCAGGGAACGACCGTGTCGGGCGCGTTGAACAAGTCGAGGTAGGCATTGGCGGCGGCCAGGATTTCGGCGCGGGTGTTGCGGCGATCTTCGGGGATTACGCCCCAGTCCTCACGGCTAGCGTAATAGGCCGTGCGCTCGCCATCAAACAGCCAATCGCCTTCCTTGGTGGTCACGTTGATGAACGGGCCCGTGCCGAAGAAGCCGCTGTTGACCTGCGTGGCGAGCACTTCCCACTCATCACCCGTCTTCGCCACCACCTCGTTGAAAGTGCGGCAGGTGGTGGTATCCAGCAGTGCCATGTGATGCACCACTTCGCGCGGATGGTCGAGGAAGGCGCCAAGCGAGCCGCGGCGGCCATTGCCGTTGTAATCCACCCATTCTCCAAGGGCCATGGTCATCATGGTGCCCAGCTCCAGTGCGCTTTTCCAGCTGTCAGCGATGGTCTGCAGCTGCTCGCGAGTGCAAGCGCCCTGCGCAGCGGCGGGAGTGGCAACAGACAGGCTGGCGAGCACTGCCAGCGAAGCAAAGGTCTTGCGCATCATGAGTTTAGTCGATCCTTTTATCATCAGTTAGCCAGCTCTGGCTGCATGTTGGGATTGTTGGCCAGCATCTCGGACAGAGGCGGAAAGCCGCAGTTTGCCTGCCCGTTGCAGTTGGTGATGGTGTGGACATAGCGGATCTTGCCGTCTTCGATGCGGAAGATATGCGCATCGGCCAGCCCCTCCGGCCCGCCGAAACGCAGCCGTACGGCCACGCTGCCGATAGTTTCGTCCACGATGTAGTCACGTTCTACCAGTGCCACGCCGCTGGGTACCCCCACGTCGCAGCTGTCGGTCGGCAGTCCGCGCCCGGTGTAGATCCCGCCTTCCAGCCGCGCGCACGGTGTGCCCCACGCCACTTCGACCGCCGGGTCGTTAAACTTGTTGAGGTAGGAATCGGCCGCGGCGATGATCTCGGCGCGAGTATTGCGCTGGCCTTCGGGGATCTCGCTCCAGTCCTCGGCAGCAGCGTAATAGCGGGTGCGCGCGGCATCAAACAGCCAGTCACCCGTGGTGCTGGTGACCACGTCATAGCGGTTCACCAACCCGCCACGCGTGGAAATCTTGGTGCCCAGCACCCACGGGCTTTCAGGATCGTCGATGATCAGTTCCACGAAAATGGCGCAGGTGGTGGTGTCGAGGAAGCTGCGGTGCCAATCCACTTCGTGTGCGGTGGCCAGTACGCCGCCATAGGTCATCGAGGAGAGGCGGTTGTTCTCACGATATTGCACCCACTCGCCCATTGGCACGCGGAACCCTTCGCCCGTCCCCTGCGCCGCCACGTAAAGGTCGGCCAGGTTCTGCAATTGTGCCCGGTCGCAAGCACCTTGCGCCAACGCCGGCGAAGCAACGGCGATCGCGGCGAGAGCGCCCAGCCCGGCCACAGCCTTGCGTGAAAATGCCATGTTCGTCCCTCTCCAAAGACGGTCCTGTTCGGACTTGGCGCAATGCTAACGCATGATAGTGTGCCTGTCACCACGGCGCATGCGGCAAATCGGGGTGACAAGCGCGACGCAGCACGCTAGCCGACCGCACAAGTGGACAGGTGGCCGAGTGGTTTAAGGCAGCGGTCTTGAAAACCGCCGTAGGTGCAAGCCTACCGTGGGTTCGAATCCCACCCTGTCCGCCA
>JAZKFK010000362.1:0-4416 GCA_040386475.1 Pseudomonadota bacterium
ACGGGCGATGACCTGTTCGCCTCGCTGGCCCTGATCGCCAACCGCAAGGCGCTGTTCGATCTCGCCGATTTCCTCACCCCCGCGCTCGAGCTGGGCCGCCGCTATGCGATAGCGTGGGACGAGGCCAAGGCGCGCGAAGGGCTGGTCGATTTCGATGACCTGATCCGCCAGGCCGCCGCGCTGCTGAAGACGCCAGGGCTGGGGGAGTGGATCCGCTACAAGCTGGATCGCCAGTTCGACCATATCCTGATCGACGAGGCGCAGGATACCAATGAAGCGCAGTGGTCGATTGTCGATGCGCTGACGGCCGATTTCTTCACCGGGCTGGGCCAGCACGGTGACAAGCTGCGCACCGTGTTTGTGGTCGGCGATTACAAGCAGGCGATCTTCCGCTTCCAGGGCACCAGCCCGGAGAACTTTGCCAGCGCCAAGGCGCGCTACAAGGACATGCTGCGACAGCGCGCCGCGAATGTGGCCGAAGCGCGCGCGGCGGTGGATGCGCGTGATCTGGTGGAGGTGGGGCTGGGACAGTCCTACCGCACGGCGCAGGACATGCTCGATTTCGTCAACGAGGCGATTGCAACCATCGGACCTGCCACCTTCGGCCTCAGCGAAACGCCCGAACCACATATTGGTGACGCCGCCCGCCCCGGCCTCGTCACCTTGTGGCACCCGGTTCCCGCGGTGGAAGAGGACGCCGAGCCATCTGAAAGCGATGAAGGCGGCGAAACCTGGATCTCCGCGCCGGAGCGGCGCATGGCCGACCGCATTGCGCGGCAAGTGAAGCAGTGGATGGACGAGGGCTTCCCGCTGGTCAAAGGCGAGCGGCGCAATGCCGGGCCGGGCGATATCATGGTGCTGGTGCGCAAGCGCAAGGAACTGGCCGGGCTGATCGTCGCGCGGCTGTATGCAGCGGGTGTGCCGGTGGCCGGCGTTGACCGGCTGCGGCTGGGCGCTCCCCTGGCGGTGAAGGACCTGATGGCCGCCTTGCGCTTCGCCGCGCAACCGGGTGACAGCCTCAGCCTGGCCGCATTGCTCGTCTCACCCATCTTTGGCTGGAGCCAGCAGGACCTGCTTGACCACGGCTATCGCAAGGGCGGCAATTTGTGGGAGCATTTGCGCCGGTCCGACGCGCCGTTGGTTGCCACTGCCGTAGCCCAGTTACGCGATCTGCTCGCCATCGCCGATTTCGAGCCGCCGCAAGCCCTGCTGCACTGGATGCTGGTGGGGCCGTGGCGCGCGCGCGCCAAGCTGACTGCGCGGCTGGGCAGCGAAGCGAACGATCCGCTGGACGAATTGCTTAATGCCGCGCTTGCCTATGCGGCCGGTTACACGCCGTCGCTGGCGGGGTTCATCCAGTGGTTCGATGCCGGTGACGGCGAATTGAAGCGCGAGGCGGGCGAGGGCGGCGGGCAGGTGCGGGTGATGACCGTGCACGGGTCCAAGGGCTTGCAGGCGCCGATCGTGATCCTGGCCGATGCGACTGGTGATCCCACGGCGGGGCGCACCACCGCGCTTGCCTTGGAGGAGGATGTCCCCGGCGAGGCAGGGCTTAAGGTGCCGCTGCCGCCCTTGCGCAAGGAGGAGAAGCAGGGCCGCATTCTGGACGAGGAAACCAGGGTCCAGGCCGAGGAGCTGGAGGAGCACTGGCGCCTGCTCTATGTGGCCATGACCCGGGCGGAAGAAGCGCTGTTCATCGGCGGCGCATTGGCAAAGGGCAAGACCGAGCCGCCTGAGTTGAGTTGGTATGCCAACCTGGCACCGCTGTTTCCGCCTGACCACCTGTATGATGCCGACTGGGTGGCCCGGCGTGAACGGGGCCGTCGCGCCCCCGCGCTGCCCCGCACGGACTCCGCAGCGGCGCAGGGTTCGGCGGCTCTGCCGGACTGGGCGACCACGCCCATCGGCCCGGAGCCGCGTCCGCCGCGTCCGCTGGCGCCGTCCTACGCCGGTGAGGAGCAAGGCTCCGATCCGCCGCTGCCGCCAGAGATTGCCGCCAGCGCGGCACGGCGCGGGGTGCTGCTGCACTCCCTGCTGGAACGCTTGCCCGATGTCGCGCCAGACCAGCGCGAAGCGGCGGGCGGTACATGGCTTGCCCGGCAAGCGGCCGATATCGAATTGCCCGAGCGCCAGGATATGCTCGCCCGCGCGCTGGCGGTATTGGCCGAGCCCGAGTGGGCGGCGCTGTTCGGACCCGATGCCCTGGCCGAAGTACCCTTGGCCGCAACAGTGGACGGGCAGGTGATCGCCGGAACCGCCGACCGGCTGCTGGTGGAGGAAACCCGCGTGCTAGTGGCTGATTTCAAGACCGCCCGTCGCCCGCCCCGCACACTGGCCGACCTGCCCGAATCGGTGCTGAAGCAAATGGCCGCCTATGTCGCGGCGCTGGAGGTAATCTTTCCCGGCAAGCGGGTGGAGGCAGCGGTGCTCTATACCCAGACCCCGCAGCTGATCGCGATTCCGGGGGAAATCCTTGCCGCGATGAAGCCGCGCTTGGCGCCGCAAGAGGATTCCTAATCCGCGCAGGCATTGCCGATTGGGCTTTGACGCCTAGATTGCCCGTAACACTTTCGGAGTCTTCAGATCATGGCCACCAAATCAGTCACCGACGCCAGCTTTGCCGCCGACGTGCTCGCATCCGACAAGCCCGTGCTGGTCGATTTCTGGGCTGACTGGTGTGGCCCCTGTAAGATGATCGCGCCCGCGCTGGAGGAAATCAGCGAGGAGCTTGGTGACCGGCTGACCATCGTCAAGATGGACATCATGGAAAGCACCGAAGTGCCCGGCAAGATCGGCGTCCAGTCGATCCCGTTGCTGGTGCTGTTCAAGGATGGCAAGCCGGTGGCCCAGAAGCTGGGTGCCGCGCCCAAGAGCCAGCTCAAGGGCTGGATCGAAAGCGTCCTTTAAGAGCGCTTTCTCAAATACTGGCCATCCGCGCTGCCAGCTGGTCCCACAGGGCCGGACTGGCGCCGCCGATCAGGCCGCCGTGGGTGTCGCCATCGACGCGATAGGCTGAACCATCGGGCCGCGCGGCCTTGCCGCCTGCTTCGTTGAGCCACAGTACGCCCGCCGCATGGTCCCATGCCAGCGTGCGCTCGAACAGCGACACGTCGTTCATGCCCAGGCCCAGCCGGGGATATTGCTCGGCAGCGCAATAAGGCACATCGACCAGCCGGTAATGCGGGGCGATATGCTCCAGCACCGTTGCGCGCTTGGCCATGTCCATGAACAATAGCGAGATTGCCGCCACCGGCAGCACTTCGCCAGTGGTGCGGGCGCTCACGCGCTCACCGTCGATGAAAGCGCCCTTGCCGCGATGAGCCACGCAGAGGCGGCCAGTAAGGCAATCGTAGATCCACCCGGTGTGCGCCTCGCCGCCGCTGGCCATCGCCACCAGGATGCCGAACGGCGGCTTGCCAGTGGCGAAATTGCGCGTGCCGTCCAGCGGATCGACAATCCAGCAATCGCCCGACAGATTGTCCGCCATCGCCTGATCGGCATGGACGCCCTCTTCACCCACGAAGGCGAGGCCGGGGATGATCTTTTCAAGACCTTCAGCCAGCATGGCTTCGGCATCGCGGTCGGCCACGGTTACCGGGTCGTTGCCGCCTTTGTCCTCCACTTCGCCCGCTTTCAGCTGCTGGTAGCGCGGCAGGATCGCCGTCTCGCTCACCCGCCGCAGCAGGGCTTCCATGGCAGCGTGGAAAGCGTCGATGTCGCTCACGACCGGTAGTCGGCGTTGATGGCGATGTAGCCGTGCGTCAGGTCGCAGGTCCACACCGTGGCGCGGCCCTCACCAAGACCCAGGTCAACGGTGAGGTCCACTTCCTGTCCGGCGAGGTGCGCGGCAACCGGCGCTTCGTCGTAATCGGGCAAGGGCAGGCCGTCTTTGGCTGCCCATACACCGCCGAACGCGATGGACAGCTTGTCACGGTCCGCCGGCTGGCCCGCCTTGCCCACAGCCATGACCACGCGGCCCCAATTGGCATCGCCGCCCGCGATGGCGGTCTTGACCAGCGGCGAGTTGGCGATGGCGAGGCCGACGATGCGCGCGCTGTCGTCGCTCACCGCACCGGTCACGGTCACGGAGATGAACTTGCTCGCGCCTTCGCCGTCACGGACGACAAGGTGGGCAAGCTGGCGGCAGATATCATGCATCGCCGCCATGAAGGCATCGGCGCCGGGGCTGTCCGGTCCACCAAGCACCGCATTGCCCGCCGCGCCGGTGGCGAAAGCCAGCACGGTGTCGCTGGTGGAGGTGTCGCTGTCCACGGTGATGGAGTTGAAGGTGGAGCCGTTGGCGGCCGACAGGCACGCCTGCAGGAACGCCGGTTCCACCGCCGCATCGGTGAAGATGTAGCCCAGCATCGTCGCCATATCGGGCGCGATCATGCCGCTGCCCTTGATGATGCCGTT
>JAZKFK010000363.1:0-2051 GCA_040386475.1 Pseudomonadota bacterium
CCGGCCCGCGCACGCCGATTTCGGCCAAGCTGGTGGCCAACCTGATCACCAAGGCAGGCGCCGACCGGGTGCTGGCGGTGGACTTGCACGCCGGACAGATCCAGGGCTTCTTCGATATCCCGACCGACAACCTTTATGCCGCGCCGGTAATGGCTGCGGATATCCAGGCGCGGTATGGCGGCAATGACCTGATGGTCATTTCACCCGACGTGGGCGGTGTGGTTCGTGCCCGTGCGCTGGCCAAGCGGCTTGACAATGCCCCGCTGGCCATCGTCGACAAGCGCCGCGAACGCGCTGGCGAAAGTGAAGTGATGAACATCATCGGCAACGTGAAGGGCCGCAACTGCATCCTGATCGATGACATCATCGATTCGGGCGGCACGCTGTGCAATGCTGCGGCGGCCTTGCTGGAAGCGGGCGCGAAAAGCGTGGCGGCCTATATTACGCACGGCGTGCTGTCGGGCGGGGCGGTGGCGCGGATCAACGCCAGCTGCATGACCGAGCTGGTTATCACCGACACCATCCTGCCGACCGATGCCACGCGCGATTCGGACAAGATCCGGATCCTCTCCGTGGCTCCGCTGGTGGGCGAGGCGGTGCGTCGCATCGCCGACGAAAGCAGCGTTTCGAGCCTATTCGACTGATGCGGCGGGCGGGCTTCTCGCTGGCCCTGCTGGCCTTCACGGCAGCATGTTCCACCGCGCCATCCGGCCCCGCGGCAGTTGCCGTCTACACCCCGCCGCCGGGCATCAACGAAGTGCTGGAAGGGCCGATCGCGTCGGATTTCGGTCACTCGCTGATCCTGGGTGACCTGAACATGGCGCCCGGCGCGGCCATCCCGCGGCATTTCCACCACGGCGAGGAATTCATCTATCTCCTGGGCGGCAGCGCCACAGTTTCGCAGGCAGGACAGCCCGATCTGGTGCTGCGGGCAGGCGAAGGCGTGCGCATCTCGCCCGGCGTGGTCCACTGGGGCACCGCCGGACCGGAAGGCATGCGCGCGGTGTCAGCCTGGGTGAAGAACGATAGCAAACCATTGCGCGAAATGGTCCCATGAACCTCAGCGCCGAAATCGCCCTCGCCCATCGCCTGGCCGATGCTGCGCGGGCCGAGATACTGCCCCTGTTCCGCACCCCGATAGCGAGCGAGGCCAAGGGCGATGCCACCCCCGTCACCATTGCCGATCGCAATGCCGAGGAAGCCATGCGCCGCCTGCTCAAGGCCGAAGTGCCGCACGACGGCGTGCACGGCGAGGAATTCGGCGTGGAACAAGGCCGCTCGGGCCGGCAATGGGTACTCGATCCAATTGACGGGACCACCGCGTTCCTGGCGGGCCGCGCCACTTTCGGCACGCTGATCGCGCTGGTGATCGATGGTTTTCCGGTCCTCGGCCTGATCGACCAGCCGGTACTGGGAGAACGCTGGCTGGGCGTGGCCGGGCAAGTCACCACGCTGAACGGCAAGCCCGCCAGCACCCGGGCTTGCCGCGAACTGGCGCGTGCCACCATCGCCACCACCGGGCCGCACTATTTTACGCAAGGCGAGGGCGAGATGTTCATGGCCCTAGCCAGCCAGACCGATCACAAGCGCATGGTGATGGGCGGCGATTGCTACAACTATGCCTGCCTCGCCAGCGGCCATATCGATGTGGTGTGCGAGGCGGGGCTGAAGCTGCACGATTTCGCCGCCCTGGTGCCGGTGGTCGAAGGCGCAGGCGGCCTGATGTGCGACTGGAACGGTGAGCCCTTGCACGGCGGGTCCGACGGCCACGTGCTAGCGCTGGGCGATCCTGCGCGGCTGGAGGACGTGCTGGGCGCGCTTGGGGGCATGGCTCCCCCCAGCGAACAAGTGCACGATCACGACCACTGAATCGCGGCGCCGCAATTACACTCCGTTACAAATTAGCACGATTGTCACCGGCTTAGCATCTTGGCAAGCCGCTGCGTCCGCTGCACAGTCTGCGGCACGACATGGACCGGGCGCATAAGCCCAGCCAGGAGGGGAATATCATCATGCGCAGCCTTTTGGGCCTAACCTCGTTTGCCTTGCTT
>JAZKFK010000364.1:0-9948 GCA_040386475.1 Pseudomonadota bacterium
ATGCCCCGCCCGAAGGCGGCGTGCTGGCCAAGTCCGCCTCTGGCGCGCTGGAGATTGTGCCGTGGGTGCGCGTGGTCAATCTGGCCCGCGCGCTGGAGGACATGGCTGAAGCGGGCTATTGGCGCATCGGCCTGGCTGGCGAGGCGGAAACGACCTTTGCAGAGGCGCTGCCAAGCGGTCCGGTGGTGATCGTACTGGGGGCCGAAGGCGAAGGCCTGCGCCACAACATCGCGGCCCACTGCGACAGTCTGGCAAGGCTGCCGATCAGCGAGGCGATGGAAAGCCTCAACGTGTCCAACGCCGCGGCGATAGCCCTATATGCCGCCGCGACGCGGGCTGAAGGCTAAGCGGTTTGCAAACCAGCAAAGGGCCGCCATCCTGAACGGATGCCGGCCCTTTTTGCTGTGCTTGCCCAGTGATTAGCAGACTGGTTAGCTGACTGCTTAGTTGACCGAATCCTTCAGCCCCTTGCCCGCCTTGAACTTGGGTTGGGTGGAAGCAGCGATTTTCATCGGTGCGCCAGTGCGCGGGTTGCGCCCGGTCGAGGCCTTGCGTCGCGCCACCGAGAACGTCCCGAATCCTACCAGACGCACTTCGCCCCCCTTGGCGAGCGTGCCGGTGATTGTATCAAATACGCTTTCCACGGCCTTGGTCGCGTCGCTGCGCGAAAGGCCGCTCGCTTCGGCCACTGCGCCGATCAGCTCGTTCTTGTTCATGCTTCGGAAACCCCCTCAACCTTGTTGTCTTTCTCGACCGTCAATTCAACAGGCGATTGGGCCGGGAATTGAGCGAGTTTTCGCGGCGCTGTCTAGGGCTTAGCGGCGCTGGCCCCACCCGCCAGCGCATTTTCCCGGCCGAACACCGCAAACCGGCACAACCTGCACCGGTTCAGTACGCAAATCGCGCCGAATCAGTGCGCGGTGGCGGTGCCTCCCGGGGCGGGATGCGGCTGGCTGGCAAGGTCATCTGCCTCGGTCCACTCGATCGCGACGGGCAGGTGCACCAGTGCGTGGCTCAGCACCTCGTCCACGTGGGATACGCAGACGATCTCCAGCCCCTGCTTCACATTGTCCGGAATCTCGGCCAGATCCTTTTCGTTCTCGGCCGGGATCAGCACCTTGGTAATGCCCCCGCGCAAGGCCGCCAGCAGCTTCTCCTTCAGCCCGCCGATTGGCAGCACGCGGCCGCGCAGCGTGACCTCGCCGGTCATCGCCACGTCGGGCCGCACGGCAATGCCTGTCAGGGTCGAGACGATCGACGTGACCATGCCGATGCCGGCTGACGGACCATCCTTGGGCACCGCCCCTTCGGGCAAGTGGATGTGGATGTTCTTGCGGTTGAACACCGATGGCTTGATGCCATAGGCCGGCGCACGCGCCTTCACGAAGCTGAAGGCCGCCGCGATGCTCTCGGTCATCACTTCGCCCAGTTTGCCGGTGGTCTTGACCTCGCCCTTGCCGGGCACGGTTACGCTTTCGATGGTCAGCAGTTCGCCGCCGACCGAAGTCCAGGCCAGGCCCGTGACTGCGCCAATCTGCGCTTCGGTCTCGCTCTCGCCATGCTTGAACTTGCGCACCCCGGCGAAGTCGGCGAGATTGTCGGGCGTCACCTCGATTCTGGTCGCCTTGCCTTCGAGGATCTGCCGCAGTCCCTTGCGCGCCAACCGGGCGATCTCGCGTTCCAGCGTACGCACGCCAGCCTCGCGGGTGTAGAACCGGATCAGATCGCGCAGCGCCTGTTCGGTCAGGTAGAACTCGTCCCGCTTCAGGCCGTGGGCCTTCACCTGCTTTTCGATCAGGTGGCGCTGGGCGATCTCGACCTTCTCATCCTCGGTATAACCTTCCAGCCGGATGATCTCCATCCGGTCGAGCAGCGCCTGGGGCAGGTTGAGACTGTTGGCGGTACATACAAACATGATATCGCTGAGGTCGAGGTCCAGCTCCAGGTAATGGTCCTGGAACTTGCTGTTCTGTTCCGGATCCAGCACTTCGAGCAGCGCAGATGCCGGATCACCGCGGAAATCCTGGCCCAGCTTGTCGATCTCATCCAGCAGGAACAGCGGATTACTGGTGCCAGCCTTGCGCAGGTTGGACACTATCTTGCCCGGCATCGAACCGATGTAAGTGCGGCGGTGGCCGCGGATCTCGGCCTCGTCGCGTACGCCGCCCAGCGATTGGCGGATGAACTCGCGTCCGCAGGCCTTGGCGATCGACTGCCCAAGGCTGGTCTTGCCCACGCCCGGCGGGCCGACGAGGCACAGGATCGGCCCCTTCAGCTTGTTGGTCCGCGCCTGCACGGCCAGGTGCTCGATGATGCGATCCTTGACCTTGTCGAGCGCGTAGTGATCGGCATCGAGCACGGCCTGCGCAGCGGCGATGTCGCGCTTCAGCTTGCTCTTCTTGCCCCACGGCAGGCCCAGCAGCACATCGAGGTAGTTGCGGATCACCGTGGCCTCGGCGCTCATCGGCTGCATGTGCTTCAGCTTCTTCAGCTCGCTATCGGCCTTGGCCTTGGCTTCCTTGGGCATTTTCAGCTTGTCGATGCGCTTCTGCAGCTCGGCGATCTCGTCGCCCTCGCCGTCGTCGCCGCCGCCCAGCTCGCTCTGGATCGCCTTCAGCTGCTCATTCAGGTAGTATTCGCGCTGGGTCTTCTCCATCTGCCGCTTTACCCGGCCACGGATCTTGCGCTCCACCTGCAGCACCGACAGCTCGCCATCCATCGCCGCGACGACCATCTCCAGTCGCACCAGCGGGTTGGTTTCTGCCAGCAAGTCCTGCTTGGTGGCCACGCGCGCGGCAAGGTTGCCGGCGATCGTATCGGCCAGGTGGCCCGGATCCTCGATCTGCGCCAGGTCGGTCTCGATGTCGTCGGGCAGCTTCTTGGAGTTGCGGGCATAGTCGGCGAACTGATCCAGCGCGGTGCGCATCAGCGCGCTGGCCTCCACCGTGCCGGTTTCGCCGCCGGTGGGCGCCAGCTCGGTCACCTGCGCGACGATCAGGCCGTCCGCTTCCTCCAGCCCGTCAAGCGAGGCGCGGACTCCGCCCTGCACCATCACCCGCACCGTGCCATCAGGCAGCTTGAGCATCTGCAGCACCTGCGCGATCACGCCCACATCGTGCAGGTCATCACGCCCCGGATCGTCGCACTTCTCATCCTTCTGGGTAACCAGGAAGATGCCCTGGTCATCGGCCATAGCGGCTTCCAGCGCCGCCACCGACTTCTCGCGCCCCACGAACAGCGGGACGAGCAGGCCGGGGAACACGACGATATCGCGCAAGGGCAGGAGGGGAAGCGAGGACTTGGTCATGGTGTCAGGGTATCCGGGAGGAGGGTCTTGTCAACGCATATGGGGAGGCTGGCCGCTTGGTGCAACTCACCTGGCCGGTACCGTTGTGGATGCGGGAGAGGTGGCTGCCAAGTGGCTGATTTCGTAGAACCTGGAACACCTGGGACACGGTTCAGGGGCGGAAAGTCTGCTGGTGGAAGAGGGGCCAGCTTGCGGGGCGACGGGCCTGCGAACTTACGCGGTCAAAGAGCAGCCTACGGGCTGGCCTGATGCCGGGTTTGTAGGAAAGCGAGTTGGCTCGTGCGGGACACCACCCCCGGCCCCTCCAGCAAGCGGGAGGGGAGAAAGTACAGACCCCACCTCAAGCCTGGCCAGCAAACGCTTGTCCGGAATCTCGGCAGAGGGCATTGCGCCCCCTCACATCCCCGGCAGCTTGAACCCCGGCGGCAGGCCCAGCCCGCTTTGCATGTTCTGCATTTCTTCGTTGCTGGCCCTATCGGCCTTGTCGCGGGCATCGTTGAAAGCGGCGGTGATCAGGTCTTCCAGGATCTGCTTCTCGCTGGGCACCATCAGGCTGTCGTCGATCATCACGCCCAGGATGCGGCCCTTGGCGGTGGCGCGGATCTTGACCAGGCCGCCGCCGGATTTGCCTTCCACTTCCACGCTGTCCAGCTTGACCTGCGCTTCGTTCATCTGCCGCTGGATGTTTTCGGCAGCGGCCTGCGCGGCCTTCAGCATTTCTTCCATCGATTGCATGGTTACGCTCTCTTGCTCCAGTTGGGGGCGGCGAGTGCTTCGCTATCGAGCAACTCGGCGTCAGGGAAGGTAGCCAGTGCGGCCTGCACCAGCGGGTGGTTGCGCACGCGGGTTGCCTCGGCCAGCGCGGCCTGTTCCTCGCGTTCGCGTAAGGATGGAGCGCCCTCGCCCTCACCGCGCGCCACGTCCCACCGCTCGCCCGTGGCGCGCAGCAGAGCGTCCTTCAGATCGGGACCGATCTCATGGGTAAAGCTGGCTGAGGTGGCATAGCGCAGGTGTCCGGCGCGCAGTTCGACAACCCGCACCCAGTCGCGCATAATCTGGCCCACGCGCAGCAGGCCTTCCTGCTCCACCCGGTCGCACAGAATCGACCATTCGATTTCCGGCGCGGGCATGGAAGCGGCAGGGGCTGAACCGCTGGCGGTAGGCACGGCGCTGGGGGCAGAACCGACACCGCGTGCCGCGGCCTCGGTCAGCAGCTTCTCCAGCTTGCCGGGATCGGGCATGTCGGCGGCGTGCATCACTCGCAGCAGCGCCATTTGCGCGGCGATCAGCGGGTCGGGGGCCGAGCGCACCTCGTCGTGGCCCTTCAGCAGCAATTGCCATAAACGGTGGACTTGCCCCGCAGACAGTTTCCCGGCCCAGCCGGAAATAGCGGCGCGCTCTTCCTCGGATATGCCGGCAGCGCCCTCTCCCGATGGCGCGCCCAGTTGCGCCACGGTGATGCGGTGCGTCAGTTCCATCGCCCCGCGCATCAACGCCAGCGGTTCCACGCCCAGCGCATACTGGTCATCCACAGCAGCCAGCATGGCGCGGGCATCGCCGTTCAGCAGGCTGTCGAATACCAGGCGTTGGGCACCTTTGTCCGCCAGTCCCAGCATTTCGCGCACCTTGGCGGCGGTGACTTCGCCCCCGCCCTCCATGTCGGCATGGGCAATCGCCTGGTCGAGGATCGACAAACCATCGCGCGCCGAACCTTCGGCGGCAGACGCGATCATAGCCAGCGCCTCGTCCTCCACCGCCACGCCTTCGGCCTGGCAGACATGGCCGAAGTGATCCTTCAGCATGGCCGCCGGGATTCGCCGCAGGTCAAACCGCTGGCAGCGCGACAGGACGGTGACGGGCACCTTTTCCACTTCGGTGGTGGCGAACAGGAACTTCACGTGCGGCGGCGGTTCCTCCAGCGTCTTGAGGAAGCCGTTCCACGCCTGCTTGGTCAGCATGTGCGCTTCGTCGATGATGTACATTTTATAGCGCGCGCTGACGGCGGCATAGCGTACCGCCTCGGTAATCTCGCGCACGTCATCGATGCCGGTGTGGCTGGCGGCGTCCATCTCGATCACGTCGATGTGGCGGCCCTCGGCAATGGCCACGCATGGCTCGCACACGCCGCAGGGATCAATGGTGGGGCCGCCCGTGCCATCGGGGCCCACGCAATTGAGCGCCTTCGCGATCAGCCGCGCGGTGCTGGTCTTGCCCACCCCGCGCACGCCGGTCATCAGGAAGGCATGGGCCAGCCGCTGGCGGGCAATGGCATTGGCCAGAGTGCGTACCATCGGCTCCTGCCCCAGCAACTGGCTGAAGGTTTGCGGGCGATACTTGCGGGCCAATACGCGATAGGGCTGCGTGCTGCCGGAGGGAACGGGAGCGGGTTTTGGCTCGGGTTTCGGCGGGGGCGCAGGCGCGGGATCGCCGAACAGCGCGCTTTGCCCCGCAGCCTCAAGCTCGGCAGCGGAGGGAGCCTGCGCTTCCTCCTCGCCTTCAACGCCCCACGGCGGCAGGTCATCGTCCGGTGAATCACCCATGCGCCAAGTGGTAGGCGCTCAGGCCGCGATTGTCATGCTGACTATGTGGATGAAATTAGGAGCCGGGCGACCCGCTGCAATCTACCTTGGCTGCTTCCTTCCGGACCTGACCAGGTGAGCAGACGCGAACGTCCACCCGACTCCCGGGGGCGATTTAGGGGCGCAGAACGCCCATTGCAAGTCCTACCGGCAGGGGGCTGCGCAGGCCACGGTTTGGGTGTAGCCTGCCGCCAGCTTGAACGTTGTGGGGAACTGACATGCGTAAACTTCTGGCAGCCGCGCTTTTGATGACTCTGGCCGCATGCGGCGAAGCACCGGCCGAAGACGCCGCCTCCACCGCACCCCAGGCTCTGGCCGCAACCACCGCGATCGACTTTGGCGATGACAATGGCGATTGGGCCAACGACAACGAATGCGATGACAAGCGCTTCATCGGTGAGGGCATGACCGCCACCGTCCTGCTGGACGAAGATATTGGCCACGATGCCACCGATTGCCGCACCGCTTACGAGGCCGGCACCCTGCAATTGCGCAGCGCGGCGGCTCCGCAAGCGCTGGCTGCTGCACCGGTAAGCGGTGGCGCGGTCGATTTCGGAGACGACAACGGCGATTGGGCCAATGACAACGAATGTGATGACAAGCGCTTTACCGGACCGGGCATGACCGCCACGCCGCTGCTGGACGCGGACGTGGGCCACGATGCCACCGATTGCCGCACCGCTTACGAAGCAGGCAACCTGCAACTGGCCGGTGCCGGCGGAGCGGCAAAGTAGGGATCAGCGAGCGGGCGGCCGGTTCGCCGCCCCGTTTCGCCTTAACGGAAGTTGTCGGCGTAAGCCTGTAGCTTCAGCCGCTTGGGCGGCACGGTGTGGACCACCGCCCTGATGCCGTATTTGTCGGCATAGGCTTGCGCGGCTTCTTGCGTTGCAAACTTCAGCTGCACTTGCGCCTGGGTATCGCCGCTGCCCGCCCAACCCATCAAGGGATCGGCCTTGCGCGCTTCTGCCGGAGCAAATTCGAGAATCCACTGATCGACCAGAGCCTTGCCGCTCTGCATCGCGTTTTTCGGGCGTTGGAAGATACGTGCCTGCATGGATGAAGCCTTTGCGGTTTCCGGGCCGTGGAATCAAGAGCGGTTGAACGCGTTTTTGGTCTTCAGCCCCGGCTTTTCCGCCCACGGCTCGTCCGGCCAGCGGTGCCGGGGATAACGGCCCTTGCCATCCTTCTGCACATCGCGCCACGATCCGCGCCAGAAGCCGGGCAAGTCACGCGTGGCCTGCATCGGTTTGCCGCCGGGATCTGTCAGCTTGAGCAGCAGCGGGGTGCGCCCGATCATGGGATGCGTTTCCAGCCCGAACACCGCCTGCACGCGCACTTCCACCGATGGCGCATCGTCGGCCGCATAATCGATGGCGTGGGTCGTACCCGCCGGGCTGGTAAAGTCACGCGGCGCCTCGCGGTCAAGCCGCTGGCGCTCGTCCCACGTAAGGCGTGTCAGGAGAGTATCGACCAGCGGCCCACGCGGCAGATCCAGCGTGCGGCGGCCCCTCAGCAGCGGGGCAAGCCAATCGCCAGCGTCCTGTGCCAATTGCGCGGGAGCGAGCGCTTCCAGCCCCACGAACCGCGCACGGGCGAGCAGATCTCCCGGCAGCAGTTCCCCCAGGTTGTTCACAGCCTTGCCCACAAGGATATCCAGCATTGCCGCAGGGTCCGGATCGGGGTCCGGCCCTGTGGCCAGCGTGATCGCGCCCAGCCGCCGTTCCAGCCGGGCTTCCACCCGGCCATCGGTCCACCGGGCAGTGTGGCGGCGTTCAATGCGGTTGCCCAGCCAGCGTTCCACTTCGGCGGTGTCGAGCGCAATCGCCGCGGTGATCCGCGCTGCACCGGCACGGCCTTGCGCGTCGCCGATCGCCAGCCACTCGGCGCGCGCCAGTGGTGATGCCGGATCGAGGGCATAGCCGCGCCCGCCAGCGGACAGCCAGTTCTCACCCGAGGCATCGCGACGGCGGGCAAGGTTGTCCGGTAGTGCATGCGCGAGCAGAATGCCGGGGGGTGGCTCATCTCCGCCTTGCGTCTCGAGCAAGCCTGAAGCCCGCCTGGCCCAGCTAGCTGCCAGCTTGCGCGAGGCCTCGGCCCGGCCGGAACGGTCGCCCGCCCAGCGCTGCAACCGAGCCACCAGGTCCTCGCCGCGCCCGCCCAGCCCGCGTTCCTGCAGCAGCAGCGCCAGCCGTGCGGCCTGCTCCCCCGCGCCATGCTCCGCGCCAAACAGCACCATCGCCGCCTGCCACGGTGCCATCGGCAGCGCCGCGATCCGGCGGCCCGTCTCGGTCAGCCGTCCCGCGCCATCCAGCGCTTCCAACGCCAGTAACCGCCCGCGCGCCGCCGCAAGGGCCGGAGCGGGCGGCGGATCGAGCCACGGCAGGCTGGCGGGATCGTCCACGCCCCATTGCGCCAGCGCCAGCAACAGCGGGGCAAGGTCGCTGGTCAGCATCTCGGGCGGGTCGAACGCCTCACGGCCTGCGTGCCCGGCTTCCTCCCACAAGCGATAGGCCACGCCCGGCCCCTGCCGCGCCGCGCGCCCGGCTCGCTGCGCCGCGCTGGCATGGCTGGCGCGCGTGGTGACAAGGTGCGTGACGCCCGCGGCCACATCGTAAGCCGGGCGACGCGACAGGCCGCTGTCCACCACCACGCGCACGCCCTCCAGCGTGATCGATGTTTCGGCAATACTGGTTGCCAGCACGATCCGCCGCCGCCCGGCGGTATCGCGCCGGATGGCCTCACGCTGACCTTGCGGCAGGATCTGGCCGTGCAGCGGCAATACGGGATTGTCTGGCAGGCGCGCGACCAGCCGCTCGCGCACCCGCTCGATCTCGCCCACCCCGGGCAGGAAGGCGAGCACATCACCCTGCTCCTCGCGCCACGCGGTGAGGATGGCTGACGTCATGCTGTCTTCCAGGCGCTTTTCCGGGCTGGCCCCCAGCCACCTGATCGCCAGCGGATGGGCCTTGCCCTCGCTTTCGATCACCGGTGCGTTATCGCCCAGCAAGCGGGCAAAGCGCGCGCCATCGATGGTGGCGGACATCACCAGCACGCGCAGGTCCGGGCGCAGCACCGCTTGCGTTTCCAGCGCCAATGCCAGCCCAAGGTCGCTATCGAGATGCCGCTCATGCGCTTCGTCGAACAGCACGGCGAAAACGCCCGCCAGCTCCTGATCGCCCAGGATGCGGTTGACGAAAATCGCCTCGGTCACCACCAGCAGGCGCGTGGCCTTGCTGGACTTGCTGTCCATGCGGGTAAGATAGCCGACCGTCTGGCCTACCTCCTCGCCCATCGTCTCGGCAATCCGCTCCGCCGCTGCGCGCGCGGCCACGCGACGGGGGCTAAGCAGGATGACTTGCCCAGTGCACCAGTCCTGGTCGAGCAAGGCAGGCGCCACCGCAGTGGTCTTGCCCGCACCCGGCGGCGCGATCAGCACGGCAGAGCTGCGAGCGCGCAGGGCAGACAGCAGGTCCGGCAGGACGGCGTGGATGGGGAGGTCAGTCACAACACACCCCTTTGATCACAGGAGTCAGATCAATACCCGCGCGACACCGCGAATTGCGCGGCTTCCACCATCGCCCGGCGGGCTTCGCTGTCGGGAAAGATCGCCAGCGCATCGCAGGCGCGCTGAGCATAAAGGCGGGCGCGCTCGCGAGTGTCGGCCACGGCATTGTGCTTGTGGATGATCTCCACCGCGCGGCCCAGGTCTTCGTCGGAATTGGCAAACCCGGCCACGGCATCGCGCCAGAATGCGCGTTCTTCCTCGGTGCCGCGGGCATAGGCCAGGATCACCGGCAGGGTCATCTTGCCTTCGCGGAAATCGTCGCCCCGGTCCTTGCCCATTTCGGCGCTGCTGCTGTCGTAATCGATTGCGTCATCGACCAGCTGGAAGGCCACGCCCAGGTTGCGGCCATAATCGTCGAGCGCCTTCTCCTCCGCCTCGCCGCGCTCGGCCACCACGGCGGCGATGCGGCTGGCGGCGGCGAACAGCGCGGCGGTCTTCGCGCCGATGATGTGGAGATAGCGTTCTTCGGAAGTCTCGATCCGGCGCTGGCTGACCAG
>JAZKFK010000365.1:0-3297 GCA_040386475.1 Pseudomonadota bacterium
CTGCTCTACACGATCGATGCGCTGCTGGCCGAAGGCAAGCGGCTGGTGTTCGCCGCCGACCGCGCCCCGCAGGCGCTGGACGGCGTGGAGCCGCGCCTGCTCAGCCGCCTGTCGATGGGCCTGGTGGCCGACATCCAGCCCGCCGATATCGAGCTGCGCCGCCAGATCCTGGAATCAAAGCTGACCCGCTTTGCCCCGCTGGACGTTCCGGCCGACGTGATCGAGTTCCTGGCCCGCACCATCAACCGCAACGTGCGCGAGCTGGTCGGTGGCCTCAACAAGCTGGTCGCCTATGCCCAGCTGACCGGCCAGCAGGTGAGCCTGCAATTGGCCGAGGAGCAGCTGACCGATATCCTCAGCGCCAACCGCCGCCGCATCACCATCGACGAGATCCAGCGCACGGTGTGCCAGTTCTACCGCATCGACCGGTCGGAAATGAGCAGCAAGCGCCGTGCCCGCGCCGTGGTCCGTCCGCGGCAGGTGGCAATGTACCTTGCCAAGGTGCTCACCCCGCGCAGTTATCCGGAAATCGGCCGCAAGTTCGGCGGCCGTGATCACTCCACGGTGATCCACGCGGTTCGCCTGATCGAGGACCTGCGCAAGCGCGACGCCGATATGGACGGCGACGTGCGCAGCCTGCTGCGCCAGCTGGAGAGCTGAGGCTTCCTCCACCGGTTTTGCCCGACTGATCGACAGCCCTGTCCACAGGGCTGTCGACAGGTCGTGTGCAGCCTGTAAACAGCCTTTCCATGACCTTATCCCCCGACCGCCTGGAGCGCTTCGCCCGCCATATCGTGCTGCCCGAAGTGGGCGGCGCGGGGCAGGTGGCCTTGGCGGGCAGCCACGTGCTGCTGGCGGGCCTGGGCGGAATCGGCGCGCCCGCGCTGCAATTCCTCGCCGCCGCCGGGATCGGCAAATTGACGCTGGTGGATGATGACACGGTCGACATCAGCAACTTGCAACGCCAGACGATCTATACCGAACGCGACGTGGGCCACGGCAAGGCTGTCGCCGCGCGCCAGTGGGTCGCCAATTTCGACCGCGCCCTGGAGGTGACCATTTCCGACGCGCGGATCACCGTTGAAAGCGCCCCCGCAATGATCGAGAGCGTGGACCTGGTGCTGGACGGCACTGACAATTTCGCCACCCGCCTGGCCATGGCCGATGCCTGCGTGGCGGAGCGCGTTCCGCTCCTTTCTGCCGCCGTAGGTCGCTTTCAGGGCCAGGTAGGTGCCTTTGCCAGCCATCTTGTCGGCCAGCCCTGCTATCGCTGCTATGTCGGCGATGCCTTCGATGCCGACGATTGCGACACTTGCGCGGCCGATGGCATGCTGGGCGCCATGGCCGGCTGGACCGCCAGCTTTGCCGCGATGCAGGCCGTCCGTGTGCTGATTGCACCGCAGATGGGCGATCCGCAATGGGGCCAGTTGCATATCATGGATGGCCTGAAGCCGGGGATGCGCACGCTGCGGATTGCCAAGGATCCGGCGTGCAAGGCCTGTGGTCACGGTGAACCGCCTGCCGCCTGATCGCCGACCGCATAATTCGTTTCACGCCGCTACCAACTTGTGACACGTTGACCCATACGGCAACGGCGGGAGCAGGCTCTTATGGACAAGCTGGAGCGGCCGTTCGGGCTGTGGACTGCCACTGCCATGGTGGTGGGCGGGATGATCGGCGGGGGCATTTTCGCCCTGCCCGCCAGCCTTGCCCCGTTCGGCTGGACCGGGGTGGCCGGCTGGCTGGCAGCGGGCACCGGAGCCTTGCTGATCGCCTGGCTGATCATCGCGCTGACTGCGCGCCGCCCTCAGGAACCCAGCATCATCACCAATTGCGGCGATATCCTGGGCCTGTTGCTGGGACGGCTGCTGGCGTGGATTTACTGGTTGACGATCGTCACCACGCTGCCCGTGCTGGGAATGACCGCCACGGCTTACCTGCTCCACCTGATCCCAGCCGCACCGCAAGGCGTCTGGCCCGAGGTGATCGGGGGCACGGTGAACTTGCTGGCGCTGACCGCCCTCAACCTGCGCGGGGTGCGCGAAGCGGGCGTGTTCCAGGTGGTGACTACCGTGCTGAAACTGCTGCCGCTGGTGCTGGTGGTGGCAATCACGCTGTGGCTCGCCCTGGCCCAGCCCACGGCTTTCACGCAGTCGGCCACACTGCCGTTTTCCGCCACGCAATTGACCCCGGCGCTTGGCCTGGTGTTCTTCGCGATGCTTAACCTGGAAAACGCCAGCATGGTAGCCGAGCGGGTGCGCGATCCGGCGCGCAATGTGGCGCGGGCCTCGTTCCTGGGCATCGGCGGCGTGCTGGCACTCTATATGACGGTCAGCATCGGCATGGTGGCGACTATGCCGGCGGCAGAGCTGGCCGCCAGTTCCGCCCCGGTGGCGCTGTTCGTCAGCCGCAACCTGGGCCCCTGGGCGGGTGACGCGGTGGCACTGTTCGCGGCGATCAGCGCCATCGGCTGCCTCAACGTGCTGGTGCTGCTGCTTGGCGAAGTGCCGCTGGGCATGGTGCGCGACGGGCAATTTCCGCAGTGGATCGCCCCGCTCAACGCGCGCGGCGTGTCTGCCCGGCCGCTGGTGGCGGGCGTGGCGCTGGGGCTGGCGCTGATGTGGGGCAGCGTCACCGGCATGGGCGAGCGATTGCTGGAGTTCATGCTGCTGCTGACCACCGCCTCGGCGATATGGTTCTACATTGGCATCGCCCTGGCAGCGTGGATGGTAAAGGTGCTGCGCCCGGTGGCCGTGCTGGCGATCCTGTTCTGCCTGTGGGTGCTTTACGGCACCGGCCTGGAGGCGGGACTGCTGGGACTGGCCTTGATGCTGGCGGGCATTCCCTTGCATTTCCTGATTGGCGCGCGCACGCACGCCCGCGGCACGGCACCAGCCGCATAACCGCCAGCAACGGAACGCATCATGGCACGCAAGAAGGATCGATGGGGAATCGAGGAGGACGAGCCCGAGGCCGAGGGCGAGAGCGGCGCGCAGGCGCCGGTCTGCTGGCTGTGCGGGCGAGTCACGGGCACCACCGTGGTGTGGCATCATCCCGTGCCGAAGAGCCGCGGCGGGCGTGACACCGTGCCGATGCACCCGGTGTGCCAGAACATGCTGATCGCCAACTTCACCAATTCCGAACTGCAACGCCATGGCATGGACGTGGATGGCCTGCTGGCCGATCCCGCTGTCGCCAAATTCGTGGACTGGATTGCGAAGAAAGACCCCGATTTCACCGCCCCGCAGACAAAGAAGGGGCGGTGACCGGCGCGCCGATCCGGCCCTGAGATGGAGC
>JAZKFK010000366.1:0-8330 GCA_040386475.1 Pseudomonadota bacterium
GCCAACGTCGGCTTCTCGGAAGACTCCGTGGGCGGCGGTGTCGGGGCCAGCATCAAGTTCTGATCCTACCCGGCTTCATTGCCATACTTCATTGCCATAACGGACCGGCGGTCTTCCTTGAGGGAAGGCCGCCGATTCGCGTATAGGCGTATTGCAGCGGGAAGTTCTCGACGATAGCGGACTGGCTGGTTTAGGATCACATCCGGCAACCCGGCCGGGCTCGCCGTCACTCGATATCCGGAGAACGCTCGCGTGAAATACGCCCTGCCTGCTGCCCTGCCCGCAGCCTTGCTGCTGACCCTGCTTTCCGGCCCGGCCTTTGCCCAATCGGCCGAGGCTGTCGCCGAAGCCGCGCTGCGCAATGCGCCCGTGTGGGATGGCCATAACGACGTTCCCGAGCAGCTGCGCGACCGGTACCAGAACGTTATCGGCACGTTCGACTTCAACGATACCACCAATGTCCCGGCGGCTTACGGGTCCACCCGCATGCATACCGACCTACCACGCTTGCGGCAGGGCCGGGTGGGCGCGCAGTTCTGGTCGGTCTACGTCTCTGCCAGCCTGCCGCCGCCGGAAGCTGTCGTCGCCACGATGGAGCAGATCGACGTGATGAAGCGCCTGATCGCCCGTTATCCGGATGATCTGGCATTCGCTACCAGCGCAGACGAGGTGGAAACCGCCATGCGCCGCGGGCGCATCGCTAGCTTGCTGGGGATGGAGGGTGGCACCTCGATCGATGGCAGTCTGGGCGTGCTGCGGCAAATGTATGCGCTGGGTGCGCGCTACATGACGCTGACACATTCCAGGGCAATCCCCTGGGCCGACAGTGCCACCGATGCTCCGCAACACGATGGCCTGACCGAGTTTGGCGTGCAGGTAGTGCAGGAAATGGCGCGCCTGGGCATGCTGGTCGATCTAAGCCACGTCAGCGAGGCGACCATGCATGATGCCATGACGGCCAGCGGCGCCCCGGTGATCTTTAGCCATTCGGGCGCCCGCGCCATCAATGGCCACGCGCGCAATGTGCCAGACAGCGTGCTGGCGCGGCTCCCGCAGGAAGGCGGGATCGTGATGGTGGTGGGGTTGCCCGATTACCTGAGCGAGGACTTGCGCCAGCACGGCGCGCTGCGTGCTGCCGAACAGGCGTGGCAGGAAACCCTGCTGCGCGGCCAGCCTGACGCGGTGACTGCGGCAATGGCGCAATGGAACGCTGCCAACCCCGCTCCCCTGGCCACGGTTTCGACGATGGCCGACCATATCGACCACATCCGCGCGGTGGCCGGGATCGATTACATCGGCATCGGCGGCGATTACGATGGCATGGCTACCGGGCCTGTAGGGATGGAAGACGTGGCCGGCTATCCGGCGTTGTTCGTGGAACTGGCCCGGCGTGGTTACACGCGGCAGGAGCTGGAAAAGATCTCCAGCGGCAACATGATGCGCGTCCTGCGCGAGGCCGAGGCCTTTGCCGCCAGCGAGCGTGGGCGCGCGCCGATTGAAACGCCGGAAAGCTGACGCGCGCTATTGCCCGCTGGTATCCGGTTGCAGGTCGTCGATCGTGGCAGTGTCCGACAGCGCGGGGATCAGCCACACGACCGACATGGCGATAATCGCCAGCGCCAGGCTGATGCCCAGCACCCAGCGCACGATATGCGGCGTTTCGCCCGAACGGGCGTCTTCGGCATCGATATGAGTCTCGCGACCTGGCTGGTCCATGACATGTCCTGACGTAAACGGGTTGTTCCCGTTCTACGCCCGGTCATGCGGTAAGTTCCGGCCGTGACTGCTGCGAGCCTAGTCGCGCAGCAGCTCGTTGATCCCCGTCTTGGCGCGGGTCTGCGCGTCCACCGTCTTGACGATCACCGCGCAATACAGGCTGGGGCCGGGCGTGCCATCGGGCAGCGGCTTGCCGGGCAGCGATCCGGGCACCACCACGGCATAGGGCGGCACCGTGCCGATATGCACTTCTCCCGTGGCGCGATCGACGATCTTGGTAGAAGCACCGATGAACACGCCCATGGAAAGTACGGCGCCTTCGCACACGCGCACGCCTTCCACCACTTCGCTGCGCGCACCGATGAAGCAGCCGTCCTCGATCACCACGGGGCCAGCCTGCAACGGCTCGAGCACGCCGCCAATGCCGACACCGCCGGAGAGGTGCACGTTCTTGCCGATCTGCGCACAGGATCCGACCGTGGCCCAGGTATCAACCATCGAGCCATCGCCGACGTAAGCGCCGATATTGACGAAGCTGGGCATCAGCACCACGCCCCGGCCAATGTGCGATCCGCGCCGCACCACCGCGCCCGGCACCACGCGGAAGCCGCCTTCGCGGAAGCGGTTTTCGCCCCATCCGGCAAACTTGCTGGGCACCTTGTCGAATGCGGGAGAACCGGCAGAGCCGCCGTCCACCACCACGTTGTCGTTCAGACGGAAGCTGAGCAGCACCGCCTTCTTCAGCCACTGGTTGACCTGCCACCCACCCTGGCCATCGGGCTCGGCCACGCGCGCCCGGCCGCTGTCGAGCAGTTCCAGCGCGGAGTCGACCACGTCGCGCACATCGGCACTGGCGGGCGTCACGCTGTCGCGTGCGTCCCACGCCTGTTCGATGGCTGTTTCCAGATCGGCGGTCATGTTCGTGGCTCCCCTGATGTGATTGCATCAGCCGCTAGCGTGCACGGCCACAAGGGGCAAGCGCGGGGTTGCCAGCCGCCTGCGGGAGGCGCACGTTCAGGCAAAGTTAGGGATACACGCGCCATCTGGCTGCTCTCCTTGCCACTGGAATTGCCAATGCCGCGTTTTGCCACATTGCCCCGCATTACGCGCAGCGCGCTGCTGGTGGCGACGCTGGGGATGTTGCAGGCTTGTGGCGGCAGCACCGGGGGTGGGCCGGTCGCCACCCCGCCGCCCGCGCCGACACCTGTGCCAACCCCTGCACCGACACCGGCGCCAACACCGGCACCAACACCGGTTCCTTCGTCCGGCTTCCCGCTCAGCGCCGTGCCCAGCCAGTTCAACACCGCCGAATTGCGCCGTTCGGATGGTCCGCAGCAGCACAATGCGCAAGTCGCCTGGGCTGCCGGAGCCACCGGCACCGGCGTGACCATTGCCGTGATCGACACCGGGATCGATGTCGACAGCCCCGAATTTGCCGGGCGCCTGGCCAGCACCTCGACGGACCTTTTTTCCACCCGCAACCAGCTGAACGCGACCGACGATCACGGCACCCAGGTGGCCCTGATCGCGGCGGCGGCGCGCAATTCCACCGGCGTACTGGGCATGGCGTGGAATGCCACCGTGCTGGCGATTCGCGCCGATGATCCCGGCAGTTGCGTCAGCGACGGCAGCAGCGCCGCCGCTGGCGATTGCTCGTTCAACGATGACGATATCGCCCGCGGGGTCGATTATGCCCGCGCCAACGGAGCGAAGGTGATCAACATCTCGTTGGGCGGCGAGGGCGGGGCCACCGTGCGGTTGCAGAATGCCGTGCGCGCCGCCACCGCCGCCGGTGTGCTGGTGGTGATCGCAGCGGGCAACGACGCGTTCCCCCAACTGGAAGACTTCGGCCGCCAACTGGTCGCAGCGGGCAATGGCGCCGTGCTGGTGGTCGGCTCGGTCGACGAGAACTACCAGGTCTCGGACTTCAGCAACCGGCCTGGCGCAGACCAGCAATTCTATCTCACTGCGCGCGGCGAGGCGGTGTGCTGCACCTATCGCGATGGCACGCTGTACGTAGATGGCGAGGGCTTCGTTTATGTCGTCTCGGGCACCAGCTTCTCCGCGCCGCAGGTGTCGGGCGCGGCGGCCTTGCTGGCGCAGGCGTTCCCCAACCTGACCGGACAGCAGATCGCCGACATCCTGCTGCGCACCGCATTCGATGCGGGCGATCCGGGCAGCGATCCGGTTTACGGCCGGGGCGTGCTGAACATTGCCGCCGCCATGCAGCCGCTTGGCTCGACCGCGGTGGCTGGCGGGCAGGGTGCCGTGTTTCTGGGTGAGAGCGCGCTGGTGACATCTCCCGCCATGGGCGATGCGCTGACTACCGCGAGCCTCTCCACCGTAATCACTGACGAATACGCCCGCGCCTTCAACGCCACCATGGTCGCCAATGCCACACCCGCGCAGCGCCGCCCGGTGTTGCTGGGCGCGCTGGCGGGTGAGCAGCGCACGCTGGCGGCGTCCAGCGACACTGCTGCAATGGCCTTCACCGTGGACCGGAGCGGCGTGGCCGCCCCCTTGCGGCTGCAACCGGGAGAGGCGCAGCGGGCGCGCGTGCTGGCCGCCAGCATGGCCTTCCGGCTGGCCCCGCACACACAATTCGGCTTTGCCTATGCGCGCGGCGCGGATGGCATGGTGGCGCAGTTGCAGGGGCAGGACCGACCCGCCTTCATGGTGGCCGGCAATGCGCTGGGCGACACTGGCTTTGTCCAGTCGAGCGAGGGCAGCATGGCCATTCGCCACCAGCTGGGAGGGTTCGGCATCACCGCCAGTGCCGAGCGGGCGCATAGCTGGAGCAGTGCAGTCGAACGGCGGCTGGCGGAAATGCGCGGCAGCGATGGCCTGCAGGACAAGGCGATCGACACGGTTGGGCTGTCGCTGGATCGCCACATCGGCCCGGTCCAGGCCGCGCTGGGGTTAAGCCTGATGCGCGAGGATGAGCGGATGCTGGGCCTGGCCATGCAGCAGGGCTTTGGCCTTGCCGGGGCGGATAGCCTGTTCGTTGATGCTTCTGCCGGTTGGCGCTCCTCTTCGGGCTGGCGGTTTGGTGGCACGCTGCGTCATGGCTGGACCACGGCGCGGGGTGGCGGCGTGCTTGCCAGCGGGTCGCGCGTTACGACCAGCGCGTTCGCCTTTGATGTGGCGCGCAGCGATGTACTGGCCGCGGGCGATACGCTGGCGTTCCGGGTGTCGCAGCCGCTGCGGGTGGAAAGCGGCGGGCTGGCGCTGCTCCTGCCGGTCAGCTGGGACTATGCCACGCTCAGCGGCACATATGCCACGCAGCGTTTCAACCTTGCCCCCAGCGGACGCGAGATTGATGCCGAACTGGCGTGGCGCGGCATGCTTTGGCGCGGGCAGGCAGCGGCAAGCCTGTTCTGGGGGCGCGATCCTGGGCACATTGCCAGCCTGCCCGACGACAAGGGCGTGGCACTGCGCTGGAGCGCCGGTTTCTAGCGCCGGATTCTAGCTCATCAGCTTGCGGGTGAAATCCACCAGGCCGGTCTGCCGGGCGCGCTTCATCCGCTCGGCCTCAAGGATCGTGCGGACCTTGGCATAGCATTCGCCGATGTCATTGTTGACCACTACATAGTCGTAGCCGTCCCAGTGGCTGATCTCGGCGCGGGCGCGCTCCATCCGCCCGCGGATCACCTCTTCGCTGTCGGTCGCTCGGCTGCGCAGGCGGTGTTCCAGTTCGGCAATGCTGGGCGGCAGCAGAAACACGCGGACCACATCGGTCTCCATGCGCTGATACAGCTGCTGGGTCCCTTGCCAGTCGATATCGAACAGGAAGTCGCGCCCGTCCTTCAGCCCTGCCTTTATCTGCGCCTTAGGGGTGCCATAGCAATGGCCGAACACGCTCGCCCATTCCAGGAACTCGCCCTCGTCGACCATGCGGTTGAAGGTCTCGCCATCCACGAAGTGGTAGTCCCTGCCATCCACTTCACCCGGCCGCATCGGGCGGGTGGTGACCGATACGGACATGCCGATGCCGTCCACCTCGTCCAACAGCATGCGGGCGATGGTGGTCTTTCCCGTCCCCGACGGTGATGAGAGGATAAACATCAGCCCACGGCGGGCCAGGTCTCGCGATGAAGTGGCGGAATCGGTCATGCAGCGCTCATGCCCCCAAGGTGGCGGGCCTGACAAGTGCGCGGCAGCTCAATTCGGCGGAAGGGTGCCTGCAGCGCGCGCCAGCCGCTCCTCGCGCCGGACCAGGCCACGGCGGTAAAGCGTGCGGGCGACCAGCCCTGTACCGACCAACAGCGCTCCGGGTACCGAGCGTGTTGCCACGGTGGATGCCACGACGGTCAGCAGGCGGGCCCGCATCGATGGCGGATGATCGGGCACCGCATCTGCGGCCTTGCCGCTCACCAGCCCGCCGCGCACGGCATGGCGCAGGGCATAGCTGCCGGCGCGCAGGGCAAAATCGGCGGTCAGCGCGCGGAGCAGGGCCTTGCGCGGCTTGCTGGTCTCAGGCTTGCTGGCCTCCGGGCGCTTCTTGCGGGCCATCGCGCCCTACTTCTTGCGGCCGAAATCGACGGTGACCACGTTCGAGCCGTCGTCGGCTGGCACAGCGACGGGAGCATCGTTCTCGGGCGCTTCATGCGTGGTCGGTTCGATATCGCTGGCGGCGGCCTGGAATTGCAGTCCGAAATCCACCGCCGGATCGACAAAGGCGGTGATCGCGGCGAATGGGATAATCAGTTCTGCCGGACGCTGGTTGAACGACAGGCCGACAGAAAACCCGGTTTCGCCCACCTTCAGGCCCCAGAACTTGTTCTGCAGCACGATGGTCATCTCGTCCGGGAAGCGTTCCTTCAGGTCGGCGCGCAGTTGCACGCCGGGGGCGCCGGTCTTGAAGGTGATGTAGAAGTGGTGCGTGCCCGGCAGTACGCCGCCGCCCGCCTCCACTTCACCCAGCACGCGGCCGACCACGGCGCGCAGCGCTTCCTGCACGATCTCGTCGTAGGGGATCAGGCTGTCAGGCAAGTCATTGCTCATAACCGGCTAGGTGGCTCTGCCGGGCCGCTTGGTCAATACGCAAAGGACAATTCTGTTGGGTGCAAGGTGTTGCATGGGGCACTGGCGGGCTTATAGGCAGGGGCCATGAGCAGCCCTACGAGACTTGGCCGTATAGCGCGCAAGACCGCCGAAACCGAGATCCTCGTCGAGATCGATCTCGACGGGACGGGCCGCTATGACGTGGCCACCGGGATCGGCTTCCTAGATCACATGATCGAACAATTCAGCCGCCACTCGCTGATCGACGTGACGTTGAAGGTGAATGGCGATCTGCACGTGGACCAGCACCACACGGTGGAAGACAGCGGCATTGCCCTTGGCCAGGCGCTGGCTCAGGCGCTGGGCGACAAGGCCGGCATCGGCCGTTACGGCGAGGCGCATTCGCCGATGGACGAGACGCTAACCCGGGTGGTGCTGGATATTTCCGGCCGTCCGTTCCTGGTGTGGAAAGTCCGCTTCACCCAGGACAAGCTGGGCGAACTGGATACCGAATTGGTGGATCACTGGTTCCATTCAGTGGCGCAGGCTGCTGGCCTGACACTGCATATCCAGCAGTTGTACGGCACTAACAACCACCACGTTTGCGAAAGCGTGTTCAAGGGCTTTGCCCGCGCCATGCGCGCAGCGGTGGAACTGGACCTGCGCAAGGGCGGGGCCGTGCCCAGCACCAAGGGGCAGTTGGGTGGCTGAGGCTATCGCGCTGATCGATTACGGCGCGGGTAACCTCCACTCGGTCCACAATGCGCTGATTGCAGCCGGTGCCGAGCGGGTGACCGTTACCGCCGATCCCAAGGTGGTGCGCGGCGCGCGGCGGATTGTGCTGCCGGGCGTTGGCGCCTTCGGGGCCTGCGCGGAGGGCCTGTGGGGCATTCCCGATATGGTCGAGGCGCTGGACGAGCGGGTGATGGTCGCTGGCGTGCCGTTCCTGGGCATTTGCGTGGGCATGCAGCTGATGGCCACGCGCGGGCTGGAACATGGCGAGACGCAAGGCCTTGGCTGGATCGCAGGCGAAGTGAAACTCATCGAGCGGACTGATCCCGCCATCAAGATCCCGCACATGGGCTGGAACGATGTTGCTCCCACCCCGCACCACGATGGTGCAGCGCTGATCGAAACCGGCGAGGCCTATTTTCTCCATTCCTACCACTTCGCTCCCGATGAAGGTCGCGACATTGCCGCGATGACCGATCACGGCGGCGGGCTGGTGGCGGCCGTGGCGCGTGACAACCTGCTGGGCGTGCAATTCCACCCCGAAAAGAGCCAGCGTTACGGGCTGGACCTGCTCGCCCGCTTTCTATCGTGGGACCCCCAATGATCGTATTCCCTGCCATTGACCTCAAGGGTGGCCAGGTCGTCCGCCTGTCCGAAGGCGATATGGCCCGCGCCACCGTCTACGGCGATAATCCCGCCGCGCAGGCGCTGCTGTTTGCCGATGCCGGGGCCGAGCACCTGCACGTGGTCGATCTTGACGGCAGCTTTGCCGGGCGGGCGGAGAACCGCGAGGCGGTGGAAGCCATCCTCGGCGCTTTCCCCGGCTATGTGCAACTGGGTGGCGGTATCCGCACGCGGGAGGCGGTGGAAGGCTGGTT
>JAZKFK010000367.1:0-2581 GCA_040386475.1 Pseudomonadota bacterium
CCGGCCATCGAGGTGCCGCCGAATTTCATCACGATACGCGCCACGGGAATTGGTCCTCACTACTGGTCTGTGATCAAGCGCGCTGTTAGGGATGGTGCATGGCTGATGCAACTGTCGCAAACGAAACCATCCGCGCTGCCGAGGCGGCGCACTTCGGCGCACTGGCGGCAGACTGGTGGGATCCGCACGGCTCCAGCGCCATGCTCCACAAGCTGAACCCGGTGCGGCTTGGCTTCATCCGGCACGCGATTGACCTGCACTGGGGCGGCGATGTGCGCGGCGTGAAGCCCCTGGCGGGCAAGCGCGCGCTTGATGTCGGGTGCGGCGCGGGACTTTTGGCCGAGCCGCTCGCAAGGCTGGGCGCCGAGGTGACCGGAGTCGATGCGGCGGCCGAGAACGTGGCGGCAGCGGTGAAGCACGCCGATGGTGCAGGTCTAGCCGTGACATATCATCATGGCGAGCTGGCGGCGCTGGCGCTGGGCACATTCGACCTCGTCACCAGCATGGAAGTGATCGAGCACGTGTCCGACAAGGCGCTGTTTGTGCGCCAAATGGCCGATCATCTGGCGCCAGATGGCCTGCTGGTCCTCTCCACCCCCAATCGCACCGCGCGCAGCCGTGTGTTGCTGGTGGAAGGGGCCGAGCGGCTGGGCATGGTCCCGCGCGGCACTCACCATTGGGATGATTTCATCACGCCCGATGAACTGCGTGAGCTGCTGGCAGCGGCTGGCCTGACGATGGGCGAGCCGGAAGGCATCGCCTGGCTGCCGAGCAAGGGGCTGCACCTCAGCCCGGACATGGCGCTCAACTACATCGTCACGGCGCAGCGCGCCTAGGTTCGGCGATGATCCTGCGTGACAAGCCAAGCTTCGTGCAACTGGTGTTCGCCCTGCGCGGATCCATCGTGCCCGCCATTGCGCCGCAAGTGCTGGGGCTGGTGGCCGTTGCCGCGCTGGTGGTGTGGGCGCACGGCCATATTGCGGGCTTTCCCGACATCGACGGTACGCCGTTCACCGTGTTCGGCATCGCGCTGTCGCTGTTCCTCGGTTTCCGCAACAACGCCGCTTACGATCGCTGGTGGGAAGCGCGCAAGCTGTGGGGCGGGCTGCTGGCTGACTTGCGCAGCTTCGCCCGCGAGGCTGGCCTGTTCCTGACCCGCGAGGAGGACCGCACCCGCGCCTTGCGGCTGGCGCTGGCCTTCCTCCACCTGCACCGCGCAAAGGCCCGCCGCCTGCCCGATGATGCGACGGCGCGCGCGGCGGCGGGCCGCGCTGGCCTGCCAGCCGATGGCCCCCTGCCCCGCCCTTGCGCAGCGCTGGATGCCACGGCCGCCCTGCTCACCGCCGCCCGAGCCGATGGCACGCTCGACGGCTATGGCGCCCGCGCGCTGGCGGAACGGCTGGCCAGCATCACGCTGGCGCAGGCGGGGGCAGAGCGGATCGCCACCACTCCGCTGCCTTACGTCTATTCGCTACTGATCTACCGCACGACCTATCTTTATTGCCTGCTGTTGCCGCTGGCCTTGGTCACCTCATCGGGCTGGCTTGCCCCGCTGTTCGTCGGCATCGTCGCTTACGTGTTCCTGGGGTTGGCGGAAGTGACCGAAGACCTCTCGCACCCCTTCGGCAACACGCCCAATGCCCTGCCGCTGGATGCAATCTGCCGCACGGCGGAGATCAGCCTGGCCCCGCATCTGGGCGAGGCTGCGCCCGAACCACTGGCGCCGGTCGACTACTACCTGAGCTGACTCCTGGCTCTGACGATCTCGCGCGGGTGGTCGGTGAATACGCCATCGACCCGGGCTGCATGCAGCATCTGCCACAGTCCTGCCAGATCGCCCGGCTCCGTTGGCGGACCTGCGGATCGCAGGGCTGGAGGCAGGAACATGTTCTCCCGGCGCAGCGTCCAGCCGTGAACCAGCAGGCCTGCCGTATGCGCCTGCTCCACCAGACCGGTTGGCGAACCATCGGCCTGCAACAGCAGCGACGGTTCCGCTCCGATGCCGTCCGCATATGCCGCAATATCGGCCAGACCCTGCGTCGTCAGCATATCGGCATAGGTCCAGTCGCGCCGGTCGACCGGGCCGCCTTGCGCGGAAACGAGCTGCACCAGCCGCAGTTCGGTCATGCCGTTCAGGCGCGGCAGGGTTTCCAGTTCGAAGCTCTGGATGAACACCGGATCGTCCGCGCTGCGGTATCCGGCCGCGTGCAGCTGGGCGACCAGTGTGGCGGCGGTATCGTGGCCAATGCTGGCGAAGTAGTGCGAATGCTTAAGCTCGGGGTAAAGTCCCACCCGCCGCCCCGTCTCGGCTTCCTTGGCGCGCACCAGAGCGATCACCTCGGCCAGCGTAGGCACCTGATACAGGCCATCAAAGCGCGTATTGGCCACGCGCACCTGCGGCAGCCGCTCACGGACGCGCAGGGTGCGCAGTTCGGCCAGTGTGAAATCCTCGGTGAACCAGCCGGTCACTTCCTCGCCGTCGATGGTCCTGGTGGCGCGGCGGTCGGCAAATTCGGGATGATCGGCGACATCGGTAGTGCCCGAAATCTCGTTCTCGTGCCGCGCGACCAGCACGCCATCC
>JAZKFK010000368.1:0-2467 GCA_040386475.1 Pseudomonadota bacterium
TGGACGTAAACACCAAGATGTACTTCACGGCCGCCACCATGGTGATCGCGGTGCCCACCGGCATCAAGATCTTCAGCTGGATCGCCACGATGTGGGGCGGCAGCCTTGAGTTCAAGAGCCCGATGGTATGGGCGATGGGCTTCATCTTCCTGTTCACCGTGGGCGGCGTGACCGGCGTGGTGCTGGCCAACGGCGGCATCGACGACAACATGCACGACACCTACTATGTGGTGGCGCACTTCCACTATGTGCTGTCTCTGGGTGCGGTGACCAGCATGTTCGCGGGCTGGTATTACTGGTTCCCGAAGATGTCCGGCCGCATGCACAGCGAGTTCCTGGCACACGTGCACTTCTGGATCTTCTTCGTGGGCGTGAACGTGATCTTCTTCCCGATGCACTTCCTGGGCCTGCAGGGCATGGCGCGCCGGTATCCGGACTATACGCCTGCCTTCAGCTACTGGAACGAGATCGCCAGCTATGGTTACGTGATCATGGGCGTGTCGATGATCGTGTTCTTCGTGAACATCCTCTACTCGTTCACGCTGGGCAAGAAGGCGGAAGGCAATTACTGGGGCGAAGGCGCGACCACGCTGGAATGGACGCTGACCAGCCCGCCGCCGTTCCACCAGTTCGAGACGCTGCCGGTGATCGAGGACGCCAAGGGGCATCATTGATCGCTGTCTGCCACCTGGCAGATATGACATAGGTCAGGGGGCGCGCCGAACTTTCGGTTGCGCCCCTGATCGTACCAAGGAACCGCTAGCGCACTTGCCATGGAAACACCCGCCGTCCCCTTTGCTGCCAACATGCCGGCCGAATGGCGCGATTTTTTCGCGCTGACCAAGCCGCGCGTGATTAGCCTGGTGGTGTTTACCGGACTGTGCGGCCTGCTGGCAGCGCCCGGATCGATCAACCCGGTGCTGGGCTTCACCGCCATCCTGTGCATCGCGCTGGGCGCGGGCGGGGCGGCGGCGCTGAACCAGTGGTGGGAAGCGGACCTTGATGCCGGCATGAAGCGCACCGCCAAGCGCCCGTTGCCAATGGGCCGGATGAGCCGCGATGACGCGCGCGATTTCGGCGTGCTGCTGTCCGCCACCTCGGTGGGCATCATGGGCTTGGCCATCGGCTGGCTGGCCGCGGCGATCCTGGCGGTGTCGATCTTCTACTATGCCGTGGTCTATACCATCTGGCTGAAGCCACGCACGCCGCAGAACATCGTGATCGGTGGCGGCGCGGGCGCGTTCCCGCCGCTGATCGGCTGGGTGGCGGTGACCGGCGACATCACGCTGATGCCGGTGCTGTTATTCGCCATCATCTTCATCTGGACCCCGCCGCACTTCTGGGCGCTGGCGCTGTTCGTGCAGACTGATTACGCCAAGGTCGGCATCCCGATGATGCCGGTGGTCGCGGGCGAGAAGAGCACGCGGCGGCAGATCCTGGGCTACTCCATCGCCCTGCTGCTGGTCAGCCTGGCGCCGTGGGCGATCGGCGGCACCGGGACGATCTACGGTATTGCCGCGCTGGGCCTGTCGGGCGCATTTCTGGCGCTGTCGTTGCCGGTGGCCTTCCGCATGGCCGCACCGGACGATACGATGAAGCCGGAGAAGCGCTTGTTCGCCTATTCGGTGCTGTACCTTTTCGCGCTGTTCACGGCGCTTGTAGTCGACAGGATGATCTTGGCATGACCCCGCAGGAACAGGCAGAATTGATCCGCCGCCGCAAAGGCCGCAATCTGGCGCTGGGGCTGGTCCTGGGCGGCTTCGTGATCCTGTTCTACTTCATCACCATCGTGAAGATTGCCACATGAGCACGCTTACCCTCGAGCATCGCAACCGCCGCACGATGGTCTATGCCTTTGCCGCCGCGCTGGGCATGCTGGGCCTGGGCTTTGCTGCCGTGCCGCTGTACCGCATTTTCTGCCAGGTCACCGGCTTTGGCGGGACTACGCAGGTCGCTACCGAAAGCGAAGCGGACCTCGCCGCGCAAATGGCCGCCAGTGGGGGCGTGCGTGATATCTCGATCCGCTTTGATGCCAATACCGCGCTCGACATGCCGTGGAGTTTCGAACCGGTGCAGCACACCGACCGCATCGCCATCGGCCAGCGCGACATGCAAATCTATCTGGCGCGCAACGATTCCACCCAGAGCATCACCGGCACCGCCACCTTCAACGTGGAGCCGGAGCAGGCCGGGCGCTATTTCAACAAGATCCAGTGCTTCTGCTTCACCGAACAGACGCTGCGCCCCGGCCAGCAGGTGCGCATGCCGGTGATCTATTTCGTCGATCCGGCCATGCTGGACGACCCGGACATGGCGGGCGTGCAGCAAATCACGCTGTCCTATACATTCCACCGTGCAAAAGCCGCATCATAGAGGCTGGACCCGTCCCGCAACGCCCTCTAAGGGCATGACCAAAGCTCTAACCAGGACTTGAGACCATGGCCGGCGCCAAGAACCACGATTATCA
>JAZKFK010000369.1:0-5106 GCA_040386475.1 Pseudomonadota bacterium
TAGGGAGCGCCGAGGCATCGGCAAAAGGCTCGTCGAACATGGCCGCCAACTGGTCGATGGCATCGAACTGGTCGGACCCCACCTTGCGGCTGGAGTGATTGGTGCCGAACATCTCCGCCACCCGCGCGGCGTAGGTCGTCTCGTCCACGGCCGCCACGTCGAACCCGATCGAGCAGGTGCGCACCGGCGTGGCGCTGTTTTCGGCCATCAGGACGACCACGCTGGAGCTATCGACCCCGCCTGAAAGAAACGCGCCCAGCGGCACATCGGCCACCATGCGCGAGGAGACCGCCCGGCCCAGATGGTGCAGCAGTTCGGCCTCCAGATCGGCTGCCTTGCCTTTGCGCCGCTCGGCAAATGACAAGTCCCAGTACTGCACCGGCGCGGCGGGCGTGGCATCGTGCTTCAGCAGCCGCCAATGCCCGGCAGGCAGCTTGTCCACGCCCTTCAGGATAGAGCGGTGATCGGGGACATAGCCCCAGGCCATATAATCTTCCACCGCCAGTGGATCGGCCTCGCGCCGCAGCAGTGGGTGCGCCAGCAGGCCTTTCAGCTCGCTGGCGAAGGCGAGGCTGCCATCACTCAGCATGGCGGTGAACAGCGGCTTCACCCCAAACCGGTCGCGCGCCAAGAACAGCGTCCGCTCGGCCTTGTCGTAGATCGCGAACACGAACATGCCGTTTAACCGGCTGACGCAGGCGGGGCCCCACTTCTGGTACGCCGCCAGGATCACCTCGGTATCCCCGTGCGTGCGGAACTTTGCGCCTTCTGCCTCAAGTTCGCGCCGCAATTCCTTGAAATTGTACACTTCACCGTTGAAGCTGATCACGTGGCGATCATCCACCGAGTGCATCGGTTGTGGGGATCCGGCCAGGTCGATGATCGACAAGCGGCGGTGCCCCAGCCCTACGCCCGGAGCAGTCCACACGCCGTGACCATCGGGCCCGCGATGGGCCATGGCATCACACATCCGTTCGACCCGCGCGGGGTCAACCGGCTTGATCGTGCCGCAATGAAAGATCCCAGCGATACCGCACATGCCGGGGCCGTTACCCTGTCTGGCCCACGTGGTCCATCCACGCATCGACGGGGCCTGTAGCGGCAAGGAAGCGGCGGACCGCGCCTTCAGGAGAAACAGGTCCGCCGCTTTGCGCCGAGACGATCAGGACCATGGTCGGGCGCGGATCGCCACTCAGCCGATCGACCATGTTCGCCAGCTTGAGCCGCGCCACGCTGGCGGTGGTCAGGTCACCGTGACGGTACCAGGTTATCGCTAACCGCTGGGTATCGCCGTTGGTCAGCAGCAGGTCCGAAATGCCACCAGCGATAGCTGGACCTGATTCCTGCCAACTCCACCCGCTGTCGGGCATCAAGGCTCCCTCGCCAAAGCCGCCGGCCTCGCGGCCTGCCTCCTGGCTGGCGTAAAGCGCATAGAACACCTCCACCCGCGCACCATCGGCGGCGAGGTAGGAGCCGAGCAGGCGGTGATCGGCCCCGGCTGCGCGCGGTTCCCACCATGGCGCCTCGGCAAGCGGCACCAGTTGCCATCCAGTAACTTGCGGCAGGTCGATCTGCTGCGGCAGCACCGCGCTTACCTGCCGGGCCTGCGCCGCCCAGCCGATGAAACCCACTGACAGCAGCAAGGCAGCGATCAGGCAGCGGCCCGATCCGGCCGAGAAGGCCTCCAGCGCCTTGTACAGCGGCGCCCGGGCCAGCGCCTCGCCATCGATAAAAGCATCGTCGCGCGGACGGTCGAAAAACGGCCAGGCGGCCAGCAGCAGCAGCGCCATCACCAGCGCGAAGAAGATCCAGCCGTAGAACACGTGATCGAACCCGGCGGCAAACTCCACGCCTTGCGACTGGGCGATGTAGATCGTGCCCCAGGCCCGCACGCCGTTGGCAAATATCGGCAGCACCAGCGCCGCCGCCATGAACACCGTGCGGTACAATCGCGAGGTGAAGCACACGTGTGCCGCCAGCGCGCCGAGCGCCGCCATGGCGACGAGGAATTTCACGCCCGAGCACGCCTCCGCCACTTCGAACAGGCCTGCGGGGGTGGCGATAAACACGCCGTCGATCTCGGCCGAAACGCCGCTCCAATGCGTGAAGGCGATGGTCAGTTCGGCAGTGATCATCTGCAAGGTGGGCACCAGTTCATCGCCCACCGGCCCCAGGAACAGCGCATAGGCCAGCGGGAACAACACGGCCCGCACCACGCGCGGCCCCAGCAGCAACAGGACAATGGCCTGCAGCGCGAATACCAGCGCGAAATGCGTGACGATGGCAGTCCCGCTCACCTCGCCCAGCAGCCACAGGAACAGCGCCGCTCCCAGCAACAGCAGGCCCGGCCACCACGCTTGCGGGGTCAGCTTGGCCAGCTCTGGCGCACGCAGCCACACCAGCCAGCCGACGATCAACGGCACGAACAGGTTGTGGTTATACGTTGAGCTGTTCCAGAACTGGTGGACCATGTCGGCCAGCACCGGCGCGAACAGCACCAGCAGCGCGGCCCAGCCCAGCGCCAGATGCAGCAACGGGCGGCGCCACGCCGGGGCGATCTGCTCGGTCAGGGCGGCGCGCATGGGCAGCGCCAGATCACGCGGCATCGCGCTGGCCCTCCCCCTTCAGGCCCAGCAAGGCGGGCAGGTCAGCCAGCATTGCCGGCCATGATTGGTGCGCCAGCACATAGGCACGCGCAGCCGGACCCAGCGTACCAGGATCGGCAGCCAGCCGGTCAATCGCGGCGGCAAAGGCGACATCATCCCCGGCGATCACAAAATGCTCACCATCGCGGCCGGATATGCCGGTGGCGGCGGCGGGCGAAGCGATCACCGGGCGGGCCATCGCCATCGCTTCCAGCACCTTGTTCTGCACCCCGCGCGCAATATCCAGCGGCACGGTGATGATGTCGGCGGCGGCAAGGAAGGGCCGCACATCGGGCACCGCACCGTGGACGCGGGTGCTGTTGACGCCTTCCAGCGCGAGCACCTCTGGTGTCGGCGCACGGCCGACCACGTGGAAAGTCGCTTGCGGATGGCGCGCCAAAACCAGTGGCATGATCCGCTTGGCCATCCGGGTGGCGGCGGCCACGTTGGGCGGATAGTCCATTTGCCCCGTAAACAGCAGGCGAGGGCCAATGCGCGGCATGTCCGGCGCAGGTGCCACATCCTCGGGCGCAAAGAACGCGGCGTCGATGCCGTTGCGTAAAGCGCGGATATCCCGCCCGGCGGGAGCGCGAGCGCGGAGTAGCGCGGCCTCTTCGTCGCTCGCCAGCAAGGTGTGATCGGCGCGCGCAGCCAGATCGGCCTCAATCCGCTTCAGCAGGCGTCCTTCGCGGGCATGGATGAAGCCGCGCATGGCCCCTGCATCGACAGCATAAGCCTCGAACTTGGCCGAATCGACATCGCACAAGTCCACCACCAATCGGCCCCGCCAGTCTGCGGGCAGGAACTGGCCCATCTGTCCGGAATAGACGAACACCGTGCCGATCCGGCCACTGGCCAGCAGATCCCGGACCCAGCGCGACAGGCTGGCGCTGCGCCAGGCGGCAAGGCTGACCGGCACACCCGATGCCAGCGCCTCTGCCCCGGCCTGCCACAGCGGCTTGCGGCGCACCTCCACGCGGTGCGAGGCCGCCACCCGCGCCAGATCGGGCAAGTGCAGCAAGTCTGCCGGATCATCGACGAATGAGCCGACATGGACCGGTGCCAGCCGGGCCAGCGCGCGCAGTACGTGATGCGCGCGAATGCGATCGCCCCGGTCGGGCGGAAACGGCATCCGGTGCGCCAGGAACAGGATTTCTCCCGTGCTCACCCCAGCCCTCGTGCAATCAGCGGACCGATGCGGTTGGCCAGAGGCAGCGGCAGGCGCTTCCACAGCGCGATGCGCGCGGCGTGCCTGGCGCTGGTGGGATCGGCGTCGCGCGGTTCTGCGCCGGGCGCGTGCCAAGCGGAATAGGCGAGCGGCGCTGGCTCAAACCCCCAGTTGCGCTTGAAATGGAACGCCCCGCTGCCGGTCTTGCTGCGGCCGAAGTCGAAGCTGTCACAGCCCCTGCCGCGCGCATGGTTCATCAGCGCATAATACATCACATCGTTGGCGCGCCAGTGGCGGGCGGCCAAGGTGCCGCCGCCCCAATAGGGCATCACTGCGCCGTCATGATACAATGACAGAACGCTGGCGAGCGGCACGCCATCGCGACTGACCGTGAGCAGATCAGCATCGAGCGCATCAAGCACCGCATCGAACAGCGCGCGCGGAAACACCGGCGTGCCTAGGTTGCGCACGCTTTCCGCATAGATCGCGTAATGCGTCGCCCGATCCGCCTCATCGCAGCCTACGCGCACGTCCAGTCCATTACCCAGCCCTCGCCGCACTTCGGCGCGCTGCTTGCGGGGAACGGCGAGCAATTGCGCCTCGTCATCGGGGGCGAGAGGCTGGACGAAGCCGCAATGGCTATCGGTCCGTGATTGCCAATCGGCAGGCACAGCGCCGCCGCGCACCTCGATTGTCGGGCAGGATCGCCGCAGCGCCAGCTCCTCCGCCGCGCGGCACAGCACCACGCCGCAAGCCGGATCACTCGCCAGCACTCCACCATCGACCGCAAATCCGCTGGAGGCGAGCATGCGCCCGAACAGCGGCGAATGGATTTCGGACAAGGGCAGCCAACCGGCAATCTCGCCGCCACGCTCGGCCACCAGACCGCAGGCGCGGTTGCCCGTGCCGCGCTCCACCGCCAGCAGCCAGGCCGGGCGATGGAATACCGACCCGCCTGCCGCGCGCACAAATCCTTCGATCCGTGCCACTTCGTCCGGCTGGGCCAAGTCGACCTCGCGCACCGCGGCGCTTGTCAGGGCGAACGGGGCATTCATCCCGCCGGCCGGTTGCGCGCCGGCGGAGGCAGCAATTCCTGCGCCTCCAGCCGAGCCAGTTCGCGATGCGCCAGCACGTCCATCCGCCCAAAAGCGAATTCATGGATCAGCTGGCGCAGCTTGTCGGCCATGCAATCCAGCTTGGTATAATGTCGCAGCCGCGATTTCAGCGGAGCGCCGGCCACGCGCGGCTGGCCGGGATCGATCTCCCACGGGTGGAAATAGAACACCGCCGGCC
>JAZKFK010000370.1:0-3633 GCA_040386475.1 Pseudomonadota bacterium
TTGGCAAACAGCTTGCCGCCACTTGCCGCCTGCTGTTCGTTAAGCGCGGCAAAGTCCTGTTTCGCCATGTAAACTTCGCCGCGAATTTCGAAAACGGCGGGCGCATCGCCGTGCAGTATTTGCGGGATGTCCGCGATGTGCGCCACGTTGGCGGTCACGTCCTCGCCCACCTGTCCGTCCCCGCGCGTGGCAGCGCGGACCAGCTGGCCATGCTCATAGCGCAGCGAGCATGACAGGCCGTCGATCTTGTCTTCTGCCGTCATGGCTACCGGCGTATCATCGGGCAGCGCCAGAAACCGGCGCACGCGGGCGACGAACTCGTCCACCTCCTCATCGGCAAAAGCGTTGTCGAGGCTCATCATGCGAACCTCGTGCGTCACCTTCGACAAGGGCGAGGCGCTGACTTCGTGGCCCACGGCAACGCTGGGGCTGTCGGGCCTTACCAGGTGCGGGAACGCTGCCTCCAGCTCGGTATTGCGGCGCACCAGCGCGTCGAACTCGGCGTCGGAAATCTCCGGCGCGTCCTGCGCGTGGTACAACCGGTTGTGGCGCGCGATTGCCCTGGCCAAGCGCATCAGTTCATTGGCGGCATCGGCTTCGGAAAGGTCAGCCATCCCGCCCCCCGATCAGCCGCCGGTCCTCGCTGAACTGCCATGCGCCATCGGCAAAGGTCATGCGGTAGAGGCTGTTGTGCAGCACCGTGTCCCGGCGGGTGAAGGTGACAAAGCCGCTGCAATGGTCGATGTCAGTGCAACTGAACGAATGCACCTCGAACACTTGCGCCAGCGTGCCGGAATCGACGTTCTGCCAAGCGCCATCGACCAGGCTGCAAGCATCGAACGAGGCGAGCGACACGTGCCGCGCCATCAGCCCCGCCTCCTGTTCAAACGGCAAGGCCGCCGCCTCACGCCCGTCGGTGGTGGCGGCGCAGACGGTATAGCCATCGTGCTCAGGGCTGGCGAAATAGCCCTCCAGCACGTGATCCAGCAGCGCGGCCACCGGCTGTGAGCGATCATCGGCGAACGAGGCCGGACCATTACCCTGCGGCTCATCCTCGTGGGGCGCATCCTCGTGCGGCAGGGTGCAGGCGGCGATGAGCAGCGGCAGCGCCACGGCAAGCCGCCGCATCACACCCGCTCCAGCAGCCGGTCGGCCTGTGCGCGCGCTTCCGCTGTGATCTCCGCGCCGGACAGCATCCGCGCAATCTCCTCCTGCCGGCCGCTTGCATCGAGCAGCGCAACCGAAGTGCGCGTCACCACGCCTTCGCTCGACTTGGCGATCAGGTAATGCGTGCCGCCACGCGCGGCCACTTGCGGGCTGTGCGTGACGGCCAGCAATTGCCCGCTCCCCTCGACGCCTTGGCCAGCCAGCCGTGCCAGCCGCTCACCAATGGCGCTGGCGACCGCCCCGCCCACGCCGCGATCGATTTCGTCAAAAATCACCGTCGCCGCGCCGCCCTTTTCCGCCAACGCCACTTTCAGCGCCAGGATGAAGCGCGACAGCTCGCCGCCAGAGGCGATCTTGCCCAAGGGCGCAAAATCCGCGCCGGGGTTGGTGGCGATGAGGAATTCCACTGTATCCATACCGTTCGCATTCCAGCGATCCTCGTCCAGCAGGGTCACGGCGGTGCGGAAGCGCGCGGCATCCAGCTTCAGCGGCGCCAGTTCCGCCGCCACCGCTTCATCCAGTTGCAACGCGCCAGAGACACGGGTTGAATGCAACGCCTCGGCCCGCGCCAGATAGACCTGCCGGGCGGTCGCCACCTCGGCCTCCAGCGCGGCCACATCCGCTTCGCCATGCTCAATCGCGTCAAGCTGCTCGCGCATTTCGCGCATCAGGCGCGGCAGGTCATCCACCCGGCAATCGTGCTTGCGGGCCAGCGCGCGCAATTCGAACAGGCGGGTTTCGGCGCTGTCGAGATCGGCCGGATCGAACAACATCGCATCGGCCGCGCGGCGCAGGTGTTCCTCCGCCTCGCCCGCCTCGATCACCGCTCGGTCAAGGCTGGCCAGCGCGTCTGCCAGCATCGGGTGCTGTTCGGCAATCCGGTCCAGCTTGCGGGCCGCGCCGCGCAATTGCGCCAGCGCGCTGTTCGATCCGTCCCAGTAGGTCCGCAGGTCTTCCAGGTCGCCCGCCAGCTTCTCGCCCTTCTGCATGTCGGCGCGGGCCATGGCGAGCCGCTCTTCCTCGCCCTCCTCGGGCTGGATGGCGGTCAGTTCCTCAAGGAAGGCGAGCAACAGGTCCTGGTCAGCGCTGGCCTTGGCGATGGCTGCACGCGCCGCTGCCAGCCGCTGCGCTGCCGATGACCACGCCGCATGGGCTGCCGCCACGCCTTCCACATCGCCGCCACAGAACCGGTCAAGCAACAGGCGGTGTCCACGCGGATTGACCAGCCCGCGATCATCGTGCTGGCCGTGCAGTTCCACCAGTGCGCCGGCAATCTCGCGCAGCAGGGCCACGCCCACCAACTGATCGTTGATGAACGCCTTGGACCCGCCGTCAGCCTTCACCGTGCGGCGGATCAGCAAGGGCTCGCCCGGTTCAATCTCCACCTCGGCCTGGGCCAGCGGCGCAGCGACGGCCGTGGGGAGCGCAGAAAATTCGAACGTGGCGGTCACGCTGGCACCATCGGCGCCGGAGCGCACCAGGGCACTGTCGGCGCGGTTGCCCAGTACCAGCCCCACTGCATCCAGCAGGATGCTCTTGCCCGCGCCCGTCTCGCCGGTCAGCACGCCAAGGCCCGGCCCGAAGGCAAGATCCAGCGCCTCGATCAGCACCACATTGCGGATGGCCAGATTGGTCAGCATGGCAGGCCGCCAGACTTAGGGGCCAGAGCCGCGCAGCGCAATCGCCGCCAACCCTGCAACGGTGGATCGAGGCAAAATCTTAACCATTTCATGCGTGAATGTGTTCAGAAACACGCCAGGAGGGGAGCCTGATACCATGAACGCCCGCGCTATCAGTTCAGCCAGCCGCTATGCCATGCGCGTGCCTGTCGGCCTGTGCACCGGGAATGCGCAGCCCTGCACAGGGCTGCTGATCGAACTGTCGCAGGATGGCATGCGGATCAGCGGGCTTGGCCCACTGCCACTCGCGACAGACCAGGTGATCAGCGTTTCCATTAATGGATCAAAGCCGCTCCCCGGCACCATCCGCTGGGCGCGCGACGGGATCGCCGGCATTCGGCTGGACAAGCCGTTGCACTTGGCAGAACTGGAAGTGCTGCTGGACTACAATCACGCCTTCCAGCAGCAGGATATGCCCCGCTACGGAACCTGACCGATCGTGTCAGCCCGCGCTTGCGGTGGGGGCGTGGCGCTGCATCAGCTCGAACGCCTTTTCGTACCACTCGCTGCCCGGATAGTTTGCGCCCAGCACCGAGGCATAACGTTGCGCTTCGGATGGCAGGCCCAGCGCCAGGCTGGTTTCGGTCAGGCGGTAGAGTGCTTCGGCGGCGTGGCTGGTGGTCTGGTACGTCTCCACCACCTTGCGGAAACGGATCTGCGCGGCCAGCCACTGGCCGGCGCGTTCGTTGAAGCGGCCGATCTCCATTTCCTTGCCGGCCAGGTGGTCGTTCACCAGGTCCAGCTTCAGGCGGCTGTCGGCGGCATATTCGCTGCGCGGATAGCGGCG
>JAZKFK010000371.1:0-2681 GCA_040386475.1 Pseudomonadota bacterium
ATGCTGGGCGAACACGCGGCGGGCGAGGTTCGAAAGATTGCGGACGGCGCGCTTGGGGAGGCACGTGGCGGTTGGGCAATAGCGATCGGCATAGCAACCCTGCTCCTGACCGCGGGCGGTGCCTTTGGCGCCCTTCAGACAGCACTGAATGCAATCTGGAAGACCGAAGCGCCTGAAGGCGGTTCGATCAGCGAAACCGTATCTCGGCTCGTCAAAGCCAAGGCAGCAGCCCTGGGACTTGTCGCGACGACGGGCTTCCTTCTGGTCACGTCGCTTGCGGTCAGCGCGGCGATTACCGCCCTGAGTTCCTGGTTCGAAGCAATGCTGCCCGGCGGTGCCGTGCTCGCTTTCCTCCTGAACCAAGCCGTGACGCTGGCGGTCCTCACGGTACTGTTCGCCGCGATTTACAAGGTGCTGCCGGACCGCAAGCTCGTTTGGCGCGATGTGCTGGTTGGAGCGTTTGCGACCGCGGTTCTGATCACCGCCGGCAAGGCTGCAATCAGCTTGTACATCGGGCACAGCAATGTCGCTGCCGGGTTCGGCGCGGCGGGCACGATTATCGTGGTGCTTGTGTGGCTCTACTACTCAGCCGTTATCTTCCTGGCGGGGGCGGAATTCACCCGCGCTTGGGCAAACCGCAACGGGAGCAAACAGTCAGCGCCTGTCCCGGCGAAGTCGAGTGAGCCGGAGCCCCGGCCAGAGCCGCACAGTGCGACCAGAGCAGTGAGGTACCAGCCGTCCGTCGCTGAGGAAATCTTGGTGGCGCTCGCACCTCTGGTGCTCACCGCCATTCTGATCGTCGCGACAGGAAGGCGATCGCGGCCGCGGCCATCCTTACCGCGAAGGGGGCGGTGAAACTTTCCTCGCGCTATGGGTCCAGCATGATCCAAATTCCCGTCCGTTTGCCATGGTGCCAGAAACGAATCTGATTTAGCCATTTGGGCTGTCACCAGCAGAACGCTTCGGCGAAGCTCAGCCTTTTTTCATTCTGTCGATCTTGTTTGAACACCCAACTGATCGATGCAGTGAAGTCAGTGCGATGTCTGGGTAAGGCGGCTTGATGAGTAATGTGTTTGGACACTATTGGTACTGGTCGGGCGTCATATGCCTCGGCTTTTTGCTACTCGTGCAGGTCTCCTTGCCTAGACCACCCTTCGAATTCACCGCGACTTTCTTCAAGGGGGCGACGGGAACTCGCCTCCCATGGATCCTTTCGATCGCTGTGCTCTCCGCCGCCCTCGCCCATGCCGCTCTTTACCTCGTGGTCCCCAATTATGCGGACTACGGAGAGCCGACCGTCGCGATCCTTGCCAGCAACCTCAGGCTCGGGGGTCCTGTGTATTCCGACTGGACAGCCGGTGACGCTTTGATCGGGAGCAACTACGGGCCGTACGTCTTTATCCTCCAAGCCGCGGCCCTGAGCATCTCAGGCACCATCCTCGCTTCGAAGATGGCCGGCGTCCTCGCCGCCGTCGTGGCGCTCGCACTGTTCGCGCTGGCACTTCGGGCGCTGCACCTGCGCGGCACGACCATCACGCTACTCTGCGCGTTGCTGATCGCCTTCAACGTCTTTCACCTCCACTACTGGTTCTGGAACCGCCCTGATCCGCTCCTCATGGCGCTGGTCGCGCTGGGCGCCTGGCTGCATGCGCGGCTGGCTCCGGAACGCTGTCTCATCGCGCTTGGACTGCTGGCCGGGCTTGCGCTCAATCTCAAGCTGTTCGGTGCCATCTACCTCGTGCCGCTGGCCGTCGGATGCGTGATCCGCCTTGGCTGTTCATGGCGCCTGACGCGGCCGCTGGTCATCGGTGGGATGCTGTTTGCCCTGGCCGTGATCGCGCCATTTGCGAGCGGCGCAATCGACGTCCGCGCCTACGTCGCCAACCTCCTGTTGATCCCGAACCAGGGCCTGCAAGCGGAGGTGATCTTTACCTCTCTGGCGCTTGGCCTTGCCATTTGCCTGGTGCCAGTCATGGCATACAGACGAGCGGGTGCGACGACTGAGGACCGGGTGGAACTGGCCGCATTGATCGCCTGCACGGTGCTCATTTCCATACTGTCCGGCAAACCCGGTGGTGGCGCACCCTACCTGCTGCCGGTGGCACCACTGGCGCTCTACCTGGCGGGCAGAGCCTGCATGCGCACCCCGTTGGCCGTGGCCGCCATGCCCATGGCATTGGTTGCGGTGCTCGCCTGCTCCGGCCCGATCTGGGCATATAGCTTCCTGCAGATGGGGCGGCAGTTGCCGCAGATGGCGGCCGTGAACCGGCTTTCGACCGATCTGCGAGCATTGTACGAGCATTTTCCGGGTGCTGAGATGGCGTTGTCCAGCGCCACCGCCGACACCGAGTTCCTGCGTGTGCAGAAGGGCTTCGCTGGTCAAGTGACGCGCTTCGACTTCGTCAACTACGGCGACCAGTTGCTGGCTGGCGTGCCGAGTTCCGTGTTGCACCCGTTCTTTGAAGGCTGCCGCATCCCTCACTGGATCATGCCACGGGGCGGGGCGCGAATGTCCGCCGTCGCCTACGATGTCATCCCTATGTTCGATGCCGGCACGCAGCAGCGTTTCGCGACCAATTATCGGCTAGCCCAACAGAATGACGGTTTCGAAGTATGGAGCTGTGAACGTTAACTGCTGGCTCTAACCGCATGCTCGGCCGCCATGCCCCAGAGTGGGCTGA
>JAZKFK010000372.1:0-2036 GCA_040386475.1 Pseudomonadota bacterium
GTGATGACCAGGCCCAGCAGGCCGCAATAGAACAGCGTGCGGCCGGTGTATTCGGCACCGGCAATCGGTGATTCCATGCTGCCCAGCGCATAGCTGATCGCCCACCAGATGGCGGGGACGGAGAGCACGGCGGTGACCAGGAAGCCCTTGTACATCGCGCCCATGATGTTCTTGCCGCCGCCCAGGCGAACGAAGTACGTCCCGATGATCGAGGTGACGATGCACACGCCGCCAATCAGCAGCGGCAGCGCCATCAGCGTGGCGAGGTTTTCCGCGCCGCGCAGCAGCAGTGCCGTCAGCACCATCGTTGCGCCCACGGTGACCACATAGGTTTCGAACAGATCGGCGGCCATGCCGGCGCAATCGCCCACGTTGTCGCCCACGTTGTCGGCGATCACGGCGGGGTTGCGGGGATCATCCTCGGGGATGCCGGCTTCCACCTTGCCCACCAGATCGGCGCCCACGTCGGCCGCCTTGGTAAAGATGCCGCCACCCAGACGGGCGAAGATCGACACCAGCGAAGCGCCCAGCGCCAGCGCGGTGAGGCCGGTGACCACCGGACGGCTGTCAGCAGCCAGACCGGCAGTGTTGGTCAGGTACCAGAAGAACCCGGCAATCGCGAGCAGGGCCAGGCCCGCCACCAGCATGCCGGTGATGGCCCCGGCGCGGAACGCCAGCGTCAGGCCTTCCTGCAACCCGGTCTGCGCGGCAGCGGCAGTGCGCACGTTGGCGCGGACCGATACGTTCATGCCGATGAAGCCCGCCACGCCCGAAAGCACCGCGCCGATCACGAAGCCGACCGCCGGGATCGCGCCCAGCGTGACCGCAACGATCACCGCAACGATCACGCCGACAATGGCGATCGCAGTGTACTGGCGCTTCAGGTACGCTTGCGCGCCTTCCTGAATGGCGGCGGCGATTTCCTGCATCTTGGCATTACCGGCGCTGGCACCCAGCACCTGCCGACTTGTGACGAAGCCATAAACAATGGCCAGCAAGCCCAATATGATTGATAGAATTACCAGGTCCATGACCGGCACACCCCCTCTTCCAAATGAAAACGGCCCGGGTTTCCGGGTCCGCTAGACAGTGCATGGCTATCGGCGCGGTGGAGCCGGTGCAAGGGGAAAGGGCGCTTTTCCCCGCTCATCGCCGCTATTCGTGCGTGTAACCCAGCCCAGCGGCGCTGATGATGGGTTCGCCATCGAGGAACAGTGGCGCAAAGCCGCGCGGCTCCACCGTGCCGATGCGGGTGGCACTGATTGCCAGCTTGCCCGAAACCGAATGCACCGCGGGGAGGGTGAACAGCAGTTCGTAATCATCGCCCCAGGTCAGGCATTCCAGCCGCCGGTCATGCGCAGCAACGGGCACGGACGCGCTGTCGATGGCCAGCGTGACGTGGCTCGCTTCCGCCAGCCGGAAGGCATCCAGCAGCAGGCCGTCGGACACGTCCATCATGGCGTTGACGAGCGGAGCCAGTGCCTGCCCCTCGGTCAATCGCGCTCTCGGGCGGGAGTAGGGTGTATGGTCCCCTCCGGTGGAATCGCGCCCAATCGCGTCCTTCAGGGCTTCGTAGCCGAGCATCGCCTCGCCAACTTTCCCGGTCAGCCAAACACCGTCACCCACCAGCGCTCCACTGCGGGATGGCACGGGAGTGTGCGTGGCACGGCCGATGGCGGTGAGGCCGTGGCTGCGCGTTCCCTTGCCGGACACGGTATCGCCGCCCAGCAACGGCACGTTGTAATGGGCCAGTACCTCGGCCAGTCCATTGAGGAACCGCTCGTCGCCATCGCCCAGCATATGGCCCAGCAGCACGCCCAGCGGTTGGGCACCCTTGGCGGCAAGGTCGGAGAGGTTGGTGGCCACCAGCTTCCACGCCACATCGGCCATGTCGGCGCCGGGAAGGTAATGCGTGCCCTCAACCATCATGTCGTGCGTCAGGACCAGCGTTTCGCTGCCCAGTTCCAGCACGGCGCAATCATCTTCAAGGTTTCGCGCGGCGGGGCTTGTGGCCAGCGCGCGCAAGGCACTGATGA
>JAZKFK010000373.1:0-1773 GCA_040386475.1 Pseudomonadota bacterium
GGGTCGAAAAAGCCTATCTTAACCACAATATGCCATGGCACACTTTCGGAACAGGTCCGGGGACGCCATGTTGCAGCAGTTAATCCAGCGAGAGGGCGGTAACACACCGATGGTCAAGCCGCGCGTTCTGCTGGTGGTTGGCGGGGGCATTGCCGCCTACAAGTCGTGCGAACTGGTGCGCCTGATCAAGAAGGGCGGCGGCGATGTTACCTGCGTGCTGACCAGCGGCGGGTCGCAATTCGTCACCCCCATGGCCCTGGCGGCGCTCAGCGGCAACCAGGTCCACACCAGCCTGTGGGATCTCAAGAACGAAGCCGAGATGGGCCATATCCAGTTGAGCCGCGAGGCCGATCTGGTGGTGGTTTGCCCGGCCACGGCCAACCTGATGGCCAAGATGGCCGCAGGCATTGCCGATGACCTTGGCACCACGCTGATCCTGGCCACCGACAAGCCGGTGCTGTGCGTCCCGGCCATGAATGTGCGCATGTGGGAACACGAGGCGACCCAGCGCAACGTGCAATGGCTGGCTGATACCGGCGTGCGGGTGATGCTTCCCGATGAGGGCGAAATGGCCTGCGGCGAGTTTGGCCCCGGCCGCCTGCCCGAACCCGAGATGGTGTGGCTGGAAGTGGCCGACATGCTGGGCCTCGATCCGGGCGATGCCGGGCATGACCAGATGGCGGCATACCTGCGGCGCATGGCCGAAAGCGAGGGGCCGGAGGGCGAGGAGCACGACGATGGCACGCCGCCCGCTCCGCTGCCGGCAGCTGACGAAAACCTCTCCAGCCTGCTCGGCTCGCTGATCCAGCGCACCACCGCGCACCGCATCGAGATGGAAGATGCGGGCATCGACATGGAAGACCTGCCCGAGGGTGCTGAATTCGCCGAGGGCGAACCCGATGGCGAATTTGGTCCCGAACTGCCCGAGCCCGATCCCGCGCTGGGCGGCCCGGTGCTGGCCAGCAAGGGCAAGGCCGTGGCCGCGCCGCCAACCGACCGAGAGGCGATCAATCACGAAGTCAACGCCCGCCAGGCTGCCCCGCAGCCGTTCGAGGGCGAGGAAGCCGCCGCGCCGGTGGCGCCGCTGGAGACCCCAGAACTGGCCCGCGAACCGGCTTTGGCCAAGGCTGTCGTCACCGACCCGCTGGACGGCCAACCCGAATTTGCCTCCACCGATCACCGCCCGCTGCATGGTCGCCACGTGCTGATCACCGCCGGACCCACGCACGAGGCCATCGATCCGGTGCGCTACCTGGCCAACCGTTCCAGCGGCAAGCAGGGCTTTGCCATTGCCGCTGCTGCGGCGGCGGCCGGCGCACGGGTTACGCTGGTCTCAGGCCCCGTCAATCTGCCCACGCCGCCGGGTGTCGACCGGATCGACGTGGAAAGCGCCGAAGAAATGAGCAAGGCTGTAAAGGAAGCGCTGCCCGCCGATTGCGCGGTGATGGTGGCCGCCGTGGCCGACTGGCGCCCGCGCGATTACCAGTCCGAGAAAGTGAAGAAGCGCGGCAGCGCGCCGCCTGCGCTGATGCTGACCGAGAACCCCGATATCCTGGCGATGGTCGCCGCCAGCTCCAAGCGGCCCGACCTGCTGATCGGCTTCGCCGCCGAAACCGAGCACGTGATCGAGAACGCGCGCAAGAAGCGCAAGAGCAAGGGCGTGGACTGGATCGTGGCCAACGATGTTTCGGGTGATGTGATGGGCGGGGACCGCAACAAGGTCCACGTGATCCGCGAACGCAAGGTGGATGACTGGGACGAGATGACCAAGGA
>JAZKFK010000374.1:0-2023 GCA_040386475.1 Pseudomonadota bacterium
GTGACAGCGATGACAGCAGCCCCGGCGCGCGCGCCTCGGCCAACATGCTGCGCGGTGCCATTGCGCTGGAGCAGGGGCGCACCGCCGCCGCCGTGGCCTTCTACGATCGCGTGGCCAATGACGAGGATGCCCCGCCGCCGATGCGCGACGCCAGCCTGGTACGGCTGGTTTCGGCCAGTTACGATACGATGGACAAGCAGCAGGTCATCGATCGCCTGCGCCCGCTGGCCACGCCGGGCAATGCCTGGTTTGGCAGCGCCGGTGAACTGGTGGCCCATGCCTATCTCGATCAGAATAAGCCCGATCTGGCTGGCCCGCTGCTGGTCCAGATCGCCAAGGATGAAACCGTACCCGAAACGATCCGCGCCCGTACGCGCCAGTTGGCCGGCCGCTATGGCTTTGATGCGATCGATGATGTCAACGAACTGATCGGCGATGCGCCCGCCGCTGCCGAAGGCCCAACTGCTGCCGAAGGCGAGGGCGGCGAACAGCCCGCCGCTGCCGCGCCCGCCGAATAACGACAGGACTTTCCCATGATGCCGCACACCCGCTCAATTTCGCGACCCTTGGCTTTGACGCTGGTCATGGCGCTGTCACTGGGCCTTGGCGGGTGCAAGAACCTGTTCGGCAGCGATAACGAGGACGAGACGCCCACGCTGGGCAATCGCACACCGATCCTCTCGCGTATTGCCGCCGATCTCGCGATCGATCCGCAGCTGGCCAACGTGGCAGTGATCGTCCCTCCCGCTGAAACCAATGTCGACTGGACGCAGAGCGGGCGCAATGCCGCCAAGGCAACCGGCCACGTGGCGCTGGGCGCCGCTCCGGTGCGCGCCTGGCAGGTGAGCATTGCCGGTACGTCCGCCACCCGCCGCCTGGCCGCCGCGCCGGTGATCGGCGATGGCAAGCTGTTCGCGGTGGACAGCTCTGGCGTGATCCATGCCTTTGCCGCCGATACCGGCAGTGCGTTGTGGAGCCACACCATCGTCACTACGCGTGACTTGCGCGATGCCACGTTCGGCGGTGGCGCGACCTATTTCGAAGGCAAGGTTTACGCCACCAGTGGCACGGGTGACGTAGTGGCGCTGGACGCCAACACCGGCGCCGAAGTGTGGCGCAAGAAGCCCGCCGGTCCGCTGCGGGGATCGCCCACCGTGGCTTACAGCGCAGTCTATGTGATGACGCAGGATAACCAGATCCACGCGCTCAACCTCACCGATGGCGAGCCGATCTGGCAGGATGCGGCCGCCATTGGCCAGCAGGGCGTGTTCGGCGTCGCTGCGCCGGGCGCCGGGCAAGGCTCGGTCGTAGCCGGATATTCGTCGGGCGAAGTGGTCGCTTATCGGTATGAGAACGGCCGCGTACTGTGGTCCGATGCCCTGGCGCGCACCTCGATCTCCACCGAGGTGGGCGCGCTGACAGATGTGGACGCCGATCCCATCGTGTCCAACGGCCAGGTGTTTGCGCTTGGCGTGGGTGGCCGCATGGCGGCTTACGAACTGACCACCGGCCAGCGGATCTGGGAACTGACCGTGGCGGGCATTTCCACCCCGGCGCTGGCGGGTGAGTGGATTTTCACGCTGACCGACGATGCCCGCTTGCTGGCCATTGCCCGCAACACCGGGCGCGTGCGCTGGATCAGCCAGCTGCCGCAATGGCGCGAGCCCGAGGACCGCGAAGGCCCGATCTTCTGGACCGGACCGGTGTTGGCTGGCAACCGCCTGTGGATTGCCAGCAGCGAGGGCGAGGTCCACTCGGTGGATGTGACCACCGGCACAGCCACGCTGTTTGCCGAGCTGTCGGACGGCGTGTCGTTGCCTCCGGTAGTGGCCAACAACACGCTGTATATCCTGGATGACGGCGGCAAGATCACCGCCTGGCGGTAAGCTGCCCGAAGTAGGGTTGTGGCGGTGATTCGGGCTTGGGCGTTACCCGCCGCTTAACCCTTTCCCGCTAAGTCCGGGCGCATGAGCGCGCCCCGTCCCACCGTTCCGCCGCCCCCTGCCAGCGACGTGCCCGCACG
>JAZKFK010000375.1:0-4712 GCA_040386475.1 Pseudomonadota bacterium
TGGTCCACGCGCATGACTGGCAGGCGGGCATGGTGCCCGCGTACCTGCGCTTCTCGGCCACTCCGGTGCCGACTGTCCTGACGATCCACAACATCGCCTTTCAGGGTCGCTATCCGGCCGAGATTTTCGAGGGGCTAGGCTTGCCCGACGAAGCATACACCGTTGACGGCGTGGAAAGTTATGGCGGGGTCGGCTTTCTCAAGGCGGGCATGCAGGCGGCCAGCGCAATCACCACGGTCAGTCCCACTTACGCCGCCGAGGTGCGCCAGCCGGTGTTCGGCATGGGGCTGGAGGGCCTGGTAACGGCGCGCGCGGCGGACGTGCACGGCATTCTCAACGGTATCGATACCGCCACGTGGAACCCGGCCAGTGATCCGGCGCTGGTGGCCCCGTTCGACAGCGCTACGCTTGATGCCCGGCAAGCCAACAAGCGCGCGGTGGAGGCGGAGTTCGGCCTCGACAGCGACGATGGCCCGCTGTTCACCGTGATCAGCCGCCTGACCGAACAGAAGGGGCTGGACGTGCTGGCCCTCGCGCTCGATCACCTCGTGGGCAACGGCGCGCGGCTGGCGCTGCTCGGCTCTGGCGATCCCGCGATCGAGGCCGCTTTCGCCGCTGGCGCATCGCGTCATCCCGGCCGCATTGCCGTGCGCATCGGTTATGACGAGGCGCTGTCACACCTGCTGCAAGGCGGGGCCGACGCAATCCTGATCCCCAGCCGGTTCGAGCCGTGCGGGCTGACCCAGCTGTATGCGCTGGCTTATGGCTGCGTGCCGGTGGTGGCCCGCACTGGCGGGCTGGCCGATACGGTGATTGATGCCAATCCCGCCGCGCTGGCGGCAGGCGTTGCCACCGGGGTGCAGTTTGACGGGGTCAACGTCCAGTCACTCAGCGCCGCGATTGACCGGACCATTGCCCTGTACCGCCAGCCTGCCCAGTGGCGCCGCCTGCAAGTCAACGGCATGGCTGCCGACTTCTCGTGGGGCCCCAGCGCCCGCGCCTATGCCCAGCTTTACCGCACCCTGACAGGAGTCCATCCGTGATCCGCACCCACGCCAGCACGCCATTCGCCGGGCAGAAGCCGGGCACTTCGGGCCTGCGCAAGAAAGTGCGCGAGTTCGCCGTTGCGGGCTATGCCGAGAACTTCATCCAGAGCGTGTTCGACGTGGCAGAGCGCGCGCCGGGTTCTACCCTGGTGATCGGCGGGGACGGACGCTTTCACAACCGTACCGTCATCCAGCAGGCCATCCGCATGGCGGCGGCCAACGGTTATGCCCGTGTGCTGGTGGGGCAGGGCGGCATCCTGTCCACGCCTGCCGCCAGCCACGTGATCCGCAAGTATAGCGCCAGCGGCGGGCTGATCCTCTCGGCCAGCCACAACCCCGGCGGGCCGGACGAGGACTTTGGCATCAAGTACAACGTCAGCAACGGCGGCCCCGCGCCCGAAGGCGTGACCGAGGCGATCTTTGCCCGCACCCTGACCATCGACCGCTGGCTGGACGTGGACGCGCCCGATATCGACCTGGATACCATCGGCACCCTGATCGTGGGTGACATGGCGGTGGAGGTGATCGACCCGGTGGCCGATTATGCCGCGCTGATGGAGGAGCTGTTCGATTTCGACCAGATCCGCCGCGCGGTATCGGATGGTCTGACGATGGCCTTCGATGCCATGCACGCGGTGACCGGGCCCTATGCCCACGAAGTCCTTGAACGGCGGCTGGGGTTTGGCCCCGGTACGGTGCGCAACGGCACCCCGCTGGAGGATTTCGGCGGCCATCACCCCGATCCCAACCTGGTCCACGCCAGGGTATTGCATGACCTGATGATGGACCCCGAGATGGCCCCCGCCATCGGCGCGGCCAGCGATGGCGACGGCGATCGCAACCTGATCATCGGCAAGGGCATCTTCATCACCCCGTCCGACAGCCTGGCCATGCTGGCCGCCAACGCGCACTTCGCGCCAGCCTATGCCGGTGGCCTGAAAGGCATCGCCCGCTCCATGCCCACCAGCGCGGCGGCGGACCGGGTGGCCGAAGCGCTGGGCATCCCTGCCTACGAGACGCCCACCGGGTGGAAGTTCTTCGGCAACCTGCTGGATGCCGGGCGCGCCACCATCTGCGGCGAGGAAAGCGCCGGGACCGGCAGCGACCACGTGCGCGAAAAGGACGGGCTGTGGGCGGTGCTGCTGTGGCTCAACATCCTGGCCGCCACCGGCAAGAGCGTAGGCGGCATCGCGCGCGAGCATTGGGCACGCTTTGGCCGCAACTACTATGCCCGCCACGATTACGAGGGCATGGATACGGCGGCGGCAGAAGCGGTGATGGCGCGCCTGCGCGACCGGATGGCCGCCTTGCCCGGCCAGTCCATCGGCCCGCTGGTGGTGAGCAGCGCGGACGATTTTGCCTATCTCGATCCGGTCGATGGCTCGACCAGCCGGAACCAGGGCTTGCGCGTATCGTTCATCGACGGTTCGCGCCTGGTCCTGCGCTTGTCCGGTACCGGCACGCAAGGCGCGACGATCCGCCTGTACCTGGAACGGTACGAACCGGCGGAAGGCACGCTTGATGGAGATACGACCGCGATGCTGACTGATCTTGTTGCCGCCGCCGAACAGCTGGCGGGAATTGCCGAACTTACTGGCCGCAGCGCCCCGGACGTGATCACATGAGTGCAGAAACGGGCGCCATCGTCAGCGATGGTTCCACCCGCTTCCGTGTCCGCTCACCGCGGGCCGAAGCCGTGTGGCTGTGCCTGTTCGACAAGGTTGACACCGAGACGCGCCATGCCATGACGCGTGACGAAGATGGCCAGCACTGGTTGGTCGAACTGCCCGAAGACCTGACCGGCCAGCACTATGGCTATCGCGCAAAGGGCGAATGGAACCCGGAAAGCGGCCTGTGGTTCGACGAGGCCAAGCTGCTGGTCGATCCGCATGCCACCCAGCTTGACCGGCGCTTCAAGGCGGACAAGGCACTGACCGAATACGGCGCCGATACCGCGCACCTGGTGCCGCGGGCAGTGGTCATGCGGGAATACGAAGGCTTTCCCAAGCAGCCGCCGCAGTTCCAGCGCGGCGGGCTGGTCTACGAAGTCAACGTGCGCGGGTTCACCATGCTGCACCCCGATGTGCCCGAGGACTTGCGCGGCACGGTGGCGGCGCTGGCGCATCCGTCGGTCATTGCTCACCTGCACAAGATCGGCGTCTCCGCCATCGAGCTGATGCCGGTGATCGCGTGGATGGACGAGCCTCACCTGGGCCCGCTGGGCCTGTGCAATGCCTGGGGGTATAACCCGGTGGCCATGATGGCGCTGGATCCGGGCCTGTGCCCCGGCGGTGTCAAGGAACTGCGCAAGACCGTGGAAGCGCTGCACAAGGCCGGCATCGGCGTGCTGCTGGACCTGGTGTTCAACCATACCGGCGAGGGTGATGCAGGCGGCAGCGTGGTGTGCCTGCGCGGGCTGGACGATACCGCCTATGCCCGCACCGAGGAAGGAGTGCTGCTGAACGATTCCGGCTGCGGCAACACGGTGGATTTCGGGCAGGAATGGATCCAGGAACTGGCGCTGGATACCATGCGCCATTTCGTGGCCCGCTGCGGCATCGATGGCTTCCGCTTCGATCTGGCGCCGATCATGGCCCGCAGCCCGGGCTTCGATCCCGACGCGCCGATTTTCTCCGCCATCGACCAGGATGAGTGGCTGCACGACCGGGTGCTGATTGCCGAGCCGTGGGATATTGGCCCGGGCGGTTACCAGCTGGGCCAGTTTCCCGCCAACTGGCTGGAATGGAACGACCGTTATCGCGACGATGTGCGCAAGTTCTGGAAAGGCGATGCCACGGTGGCCGATCTTGCCCACCGCGTCACCGGATCGGCCGACCTGTTCGGCGATGTGTCCGAACATGGGCCGCGCACGGTCAACTTTCTGGCCGCGCACGATGGTTTCACCGTGGCCGATACGGTCGCCTATGCCGAAAAGCATAACGAGGCCAACGGCGAGGATAACCGCGACGGGCACAGTGACAACAATTCCTGGAACTGCGGCGTCGAAGGGCCAACCGACGATCCCGCCATCCTGGCCGAACGCGACGTGTCGCGCCGCGCCCTGCTGACCACCCTGTTCGTCTCCCATGGCACCATCATGCTGACCGGGGGGGATGAGTTCGGCCGCACCCAGCAAGGCAACAACAACGCCTATTGCCAGGACAATGCCATCGGCTGGGTCGATTGGGAGGCCCGCGACATGGCGCTGGAAGACCATGTGGCCGCCTTGTCGCAAATGCGCCGCCAGCACCTTGCCATGTTCGTGGAGGAGCCGCACGATCGCATCTGGCGCCACCAGGACAGCAGCGAAATCATGCCCGAGGCATGGGAATCGCTGGCCACCGATACGGTGGTATTCGGCCCGCAGGACGGCGCCGCCGCACCCACCATTACCTTTGGCCGGCATGACCGGAAGGTCGATGTCACATGGCCCGGATGACTACGGATAATGGTCTGTATGCGACCAATTGAGCGGGCGTGGCAGGAACGCAGACGGTAGTTCGCGTGTTGTAACTGCATAACGCCCCGATTGGCAGAAGGTTGAAATGGCTAACATACTGATTGTCGAAGATGAAATCCTGGTGGCCTGCGATATGCAGGACACGCTGGAGGATCATGGCTATCACTGTGCGGGCATTGCTCCTGACCTGAAGACGGCAGAACGCT